>JADFKH010000166.1 GCA_022565025.1 Pseudomonadota bacterium | reverse complement strand
CCAGCACCAGTTGCATGGCCTTGTCCAGGTGCTTGCTCAGGGTGTCGACCGTGACCGTGGTTGCATAGACGCCCGAATCGACAGAAACGCTCGCTCCGATCCGTTCGAGTTCCTCGGTAAATTCAGCCGCGGTGTGCTCGGTGGTCGCCTCACCCATCAATGCAGCGGTCAGCGAGGTCAGGCCGGCCTTGCCGGCCGGTTCATCCCGCTGGCCCATCTCGAAAGAGGCACGTATGGTGACGGTAGGTGTTTCCTCGTTGCTTACAGCCAGCACCCGCACATTGTTGGCCAGCGATGTGTCCCAGATGGCTGGAAGTTCGACACTGGGATTGATGCCCGGCGTGGGTTGTTGACTGCGGTCAAAGTTATCTACCACCGGACGCAGCAACAGGTCGGCGCCTTCATCTGGGAAGCTCTCGGGGATGTTGCGCTCAGGCGCCGCAAAATTCTCCTCCGCAGCAGCCAGTTGGGTGGAGCCATTGGGCACGATGCTCAAAATCACGGCGGGTTTGCCCTGGATGTATTTATTGAACACACGCTTAACGTCTTCGGGCTGCACGCCCAAATAACGCTCGATTTCTGCGCCAATGCCTGCGGGGCTGCCCTGGTATGTTTGGAAAGCGGCCAGGGTTGAAACCTTGCCACGAACGCTCTGCAGGCCAAATACACGTTGCGACTCGAATTGGGCTTTGAACTTCTGCAGGTCGTCTTCGCTGACTTCACGCTCGGCAAATTCCGCAATGGTTTCGCGGATAGCGGCCTCCATTTCGGCCAGCGTTTCGCCCGAACCGGGATTTTGGATGACGATGAAGTACATTTCACAGGCTAGTTCGCGGCAGCTGTGCTGTACGAATGCCTGCACGGCACGGCCAGTTTGCACCAAACGCTGGTACAGCAGCGAGGCTTGGCCCTGGCCCATGATCTGGGCTGCGGCATCAAGCGCTGCTTCATCCTCATGCGCCCGGTAAGAAGTCGGGATCATCAACGCGATAGCCGGCAGGTGAATGTTGTCTTCCAGGGTGATGTAGCGGTCCGCATCCAGCTTCGCTGGCTGTTTGGGCAGGTTCTCCACCCCGGGGCCGGCCGGAATCGGGCCGAAATATTTCTTGACCAAGCGCAGTGTTGCCATCGGATCGATGTCTCCGCCGATGGTCAGCGCTGCGTTGTTCGGGCCATACCAGCGCAGGAAAAAGCGCTTGAGGTCGGTGACATCAGCCCGGTTCAGGTCTTCCAGCCAGCCGAGCACCGGCCACGAATAAGGGTGGCCTTGTGGGTACAGGGCCTTATTCATGGTCTCAAAAACACGCCCGTAGGGCTGATTGTCCACACGCTGGCCACGTTCATTCTTGACCGTCTCGCGCTGGATCTCGAATTTCTCCTGGGTCACCGCAGCCAGCAACAGACCCATGCGATCAGCCTCCAGCCACAAGGCGGTTTCGAGCTGGTTGACCGGCAGCGTTTGGTAATAGTTGGTCCGGTCTGAGTTGGTGCTGCCATTCATCGTGCCCCCGGCATTGGAGACGATCTTGAAATGCTCATCATCGCCCACGTTTTCCGATCCCTGGAACATCATGTGTTCGAAGAAGTGTGCGAAACCGGAACGGCCCACCTGTTCGCGGTTGGCGCCAACATGGTAGGTCACGTCCACGTGCACCAGCGGGTCGGAGTGATCCTCGTGCAGGATCACGGTCAGGCCATTGTCCAGCTTGTACCTGGTGTAGGAAATGGAAATCCCACTGTCATCACCCTTGAATTCATCCACCAGCGTGAAACCTTCCGGCAGGGCCGGGACCTTGGCGGCTGTGTCGGAATGCGCTGCGGTCTCTTCGTGGTCGACATTGCAGGCCGTAAGAACCAACAGCAAAGAAAGAAAAATCAGTTTTCTCATTTGGGCTTCCCATGGTTTACGAGATAACAGGTGTACGCGGCAAAGGGGACTCTAGCACACAGCCGTAGAAAATCAGCATGCCAATAGTTGGGCTAGCGGGTGGGAGCAAAGCCGGTCTTCAGCCAGCACGTTTCCAGACCAGCGGGAAGAGTTCACCGTGCAAAGGCCGGCGCATTAGACCCTGCCCGGTTTTGATCAGGTGAATTCCTTGTCTGACCTGGCCTGTGTTTTCGGCATTGACATAAGCAGCGGAAAGAGCGGGATTCTCGTTCATCGGAGGTTTTCTTCCGTGTACATTGACAGTTCGATCATTCGCTCCAGCAACTGGTCTGGTGAGTAGCCGGGAAAGTTTTTCAGTACCATTTCCTTGGCAAACAAGCGGCAGATGTATCGAATCTTCAAGGACCGGTTTTTTGAAGCATACACGAAATCCCTGTGGCCGTTGTTGATGACGATGACATTCAGTTCCGCATCATAATTGGAACGCCACAACTCCCCCGGGGCTTTCTTGAATGTGTAGCCTGGCAGGCCTTGACGGGTCCCCGTGGGCTTGGTCACCTCCGGAAGCAATGAATCCGTCACCGTTATCAGGCCCTCGCCTTGACACTGGTATGATCCTTGTATAACGGTCACCGCAATACGTGAGAGTCCCGGCTGCTCCGGCGCGTTGAAAGTGACAATTTCGGAGTCATCACTGTGCAGAGCGCCAGCGCCTGCGACAATCTGCCACTGAAACGCAAGATCGTGTTCTACGACGGTGCGTGACCGGTCGCGAGCCACCGCTCGGTATGTCCTGGCCTGGTTGACGGACACAACACTTGTTTGCGGTTGCACACGGACGCTGAACAATGGACCCGCATATTCGAAGAACTGCTTCTGTATGCGAGGCGCTTCTTTGACCGGCTTGCCACCTTCATCGTCCCCTTCGGTCGCCACATCGTCGGACCCGGGGGTCGATTGCAGAGCACGCCCCTTGTTTCCGGCCTGAATGTCAAACCAGTCGTATTCCTCAGACGGCAGTACCAGCAGCGCTTCCTTGAACGCTTTCCTGATGGTCGTCAACATTTTGCGACTGGCGCGTTCGTCCTCGGCGCGGCGCTGCTCGGCGATGATGTGAAGCAGCATGGCCTCTACGTCCTTGAGAGCAAGACAGAAGCGCTCGAACTTACCGTCGCGGATGATGCCGCTGCGTGTACCTGGCGTCAGGTTAAGAAACGGCGCATCCACAATACCCTGCAGACATCCGCTGTTCCAAGGTTCACGCTGGAAATCATCGAATTCAGTCAGGTCCTCGATTACCCGCGTGCCCGAGCGGGAAATGCTAACTCGGCAGTCCGGGCCCGGTTCGGCGAGATACAGCTCCAAATAGATCGCACCATTCTTCGTAGCCACGCCAGGAAGCTCGTGCAACAATCGGCCGCTGAATTGTCGCGGCTCGACCTTGTACTCCTTGCGAGCAGTGCGATCGACGATGTTGATCTGCACGCCCGAAAGCCGAATGCGGTCACGCAATTCCGATGCCAGATACTACTGAATTTTTTCACCGTTCAACTGGCGGACACCTGCCAGCAGCGGCTTGATCAAGAGCGTCGTACCTGCTTCAGGAAAGAGCGCGCGTGATGATGAAAGCATATAGTTCGGACTGCCCTTTTTCATGTGCATCTGATAGGTCTTGCCATCGGCTCCCGTCGAGGTCAGGCTGAGGGCTTCCCCTACGATCCAGAAGCTGAGCAGCCCTATACCAAATTCACCCTGAATACCTTGCGCACCTTTGCCTTTTAGTTGCCGCTTGATGGAATCACAAATATGCGTCGCCACATACTTGAAGTTCGGTTGCCCCTCATCGTCCCGGGGAATACCATCTCCGTCATCGACGATGCGCAGATAGGATTCATGGTGTTCGCGGCCACGAGTTATCGTAATATTGCGGGCATTGGCATCAATGCTGTTTTCGATGAATTCCGCTACCGCCTTCAGTGGGTTCGTCTGCGACAGAGCAATGATATTGATCGCATTCCAGTCATCGCCGATCCTTAACTTTCCGGATTTTTTGTTTTTACCGCGCTTTTTAAACGTCTTTTTCTCAATCATAGCGAAACAAGCTTGAGTTCGTGTCCAAGAGTTCTCTAAAGGATTATGATACGTCAAATCGGCATTGAAATACTGCACAGGGGCGGCAACGCGATGGACGCTGCAATCTCTACAGCATAAGCGCAAAAATGAAAATTAAGAACGGGGTCAGAAATTATCTGTGATCGAGGGTAGGACAGTGCGGAAAGGATTTTACTGGGCATTGCGGATCATTGCGATCGTGCTGACCATTAAATTCGCGTTGTGGGCATATCAAAGTTATAAGGCGGGCGACCAGGCGTACCAGCAACCAGAGGTGTTCGACCTTGACAAACTTTGCAGAATGGATGCTGATAGTGGGCACTGTATGTGCCGCCACCGTCGAACCAATCAGAGGCTCACCATACCCCATGAAGAATGCGTTTCCCGGGCGCTAAGTCCTTAATTCCTCCCGGTTATAAATGGCGGTCCTTCTGGTTTGAGGAATCCCAACATTCAAACGATCGGCTGCAATGACCACTGCGGCACGGTGTTCTTCGCCCTGCAGGCAGGAAGTGCCCTGCAATAGTGCTGTAGTGGGTACGAATTCAGTCGCGGGTGGCAAAATGTGCTGAAATTTCGCAATGAACCGAGAGAGTAACTGCGAAAACAGGGTCCACAATAACTCTAGATTTTTGGCAAAGTAGCGTTTGTTTTACCTTTACCCAGCGCGTTTCCAGACCAACGGGAAGAGTTCTCCGTGTACAGGCTCGCCGTCGGTGAGATTCACTGGCGGCAGGGTTTTTGCCAGGGCCGGGTTCTTGATGAAGGTTCCCGGGCGGTCATCCCAGGTGACATCTTCGCCGATGTAGCGCAATGCCAGGCCCCGCCGGCGTTTTGTGGCGGTCAGGTTCCCGGGTGAAAAATGCAGGGTTAGCGGATGGTGCACGACTACATCACCTGGCGCCAGGTCCCACAACAACATTTCATTTTCTCTGATCAGCTGGTCTGGATCCGGCATCTCCTCCAGCCCGGCTTTGCGGTATATATCGGCAAATTTTGAGCTGGAGCCAAAGGTCGCCGGTGCATAGAACTTACCCCACTTGTGTGAACCCTTCATGTATTGCACGGCTCCGGCTTCCTCTGTCACCGGATCGAAACCGGACCAGATCGAAATGATCTGCTTGCCGCGAAGCGGCCAGTAGGGCAAGTCCTGGTGAAGAGGGGTGTGTTCTGCTGTCTGGGGTTCTTTCACCAGTAGCTGGTCGTAGAATAAACGGAGTTCTTCAGCCTGCACGAATTCCGCCGCCAGCTGGGGCAGCGGGGAAGAACGCATGAATTCGTTGAAATCCGGGTCCCGTCGCCAGACGAAGAAATCCCCATAATAGCGCCCGGTTTTGCCCTCCGGTGTGTACTCTATACTGGCTGGACCAGGGTTTGCCAGAATGCGGTCAGTGGCTTCACCCATGCGGGCAATCCATTGGGGGCTAAGGACGTTTCGCACCACGCAAACACCATTTTCTGCATAATCCCTTATGGTTTGTGCGTCGGTAATCGAAAGTTCGACTTTCATGCGGTTATGACCTCTTAAAAAGTGACTTGTTGCTGGACAGGCCTCAATCTTCCGGCGCGCCTTGCAACAACGGCGAGATCGCTGCAATGGTTAGCGGGTGATAGCCGGCGCTGGCTTCAGCAAAAAGCGTCTGAGCCAAAGCACTGTCTTCGCCGTTGCCGAACAGGGCCTTGTATACCGGTTTCACCAGCCTGGTCCGCCCGTACCGGTTCAGGTAGGAACGCATTTCATCATAGGACGGACGATATTTCCTGGTAGCAGCCTGAATAAACCACGCCCGGGCAATTTCTGAATTCCCGGCCGTACTCAGGCCCAGCGTCCGATCGAGTTCCCGCAGTTGGTGCTCTGCGAGGTCATCGGGAAGTGCTTTGATGAATGCGACCATGGCCTGTGGGCTCCAATCATCTACCGGCAATTCATCCACCGGCCGCTCACCGCTGGACCAGGTGACGGCCATGGTGGCAGCTTCTTCCAGGCTTTTCGATGCGGGAACCACTGCGCTATCGGGAATACCCGGTTGGTACAACCACTGCTCGACCTGCGCCCGTGAATAACGCCCCGGAAATTTCTGCAACAGACCGGTATCAATGTAGTCGAGGAATTGCTCGCTGCTGATGGCCTGGAATTCGAAATGCTCGAAATACCCGGCCAGGTATTCATCGAAGCGGCCCCTGCCGAATGCCGCTTCCAGGGTCTCCAACAACAACTGGCCTTTAGAGTATTCCAATCCATCCTGGCC
>JADFKH010000165.1 GCA_022565025.1 Pseudomonadota bacterium | reverse complement strand
GATTTGCCCGCGTAAATCTTCTCGGCCTCAAGCAATTCGTCAGCTCCCTGCAGGCGGAATATCTCCGACACCGTGGCTGCCTGGCCTTCGATATCCACCAGAGACTCCGTTTGGTGAATGATCCGGGCCGTTTTCTGCATGGCCGTTATACTGACCCGGATCATGTGGTTGGCCCAGATCACCAAGCTGATGTTGTTGTCGCGGAATACCTCGGTAGGCGTGGAGTAGTACTTGGTGGGGACGATAACCAATGGGCAGCGATTGTCCCATTCGCGCGCAAACTGGAGCACTTCGTCCGGCCGGCTCAGCTTGCTATGGATCAGGATCGCATCCGCACCGGCCCGCCGATAGGCTTCACCACGGCGGATGGCTTCTTCCAACCCCCAGCCGGCGATAAAGGCCTCGACCCGCGCCACGATACAAAAATCATCATCCTTCTGGGCATCCTTGCCTGCCTGAATCTTGCCGCAAAAGGTTTCAATATTCTCCAACTCCTGCTGCTCACCCTGTATGAAGCTGTTGGTTTTAGGAAAAAGTTTATCCTCGATACATACACCCGCGATATCGCGTTGCTCAAGTTTCTGCACCAGTCGGCGCATGTTGTTGAAGTCGCCGTAGCCGGTATCCCCGTCCAGCAGGATGGGTATCGAGGTGGCATCCGACATGAACTCCAGGTTTTCGATGACCTGCGTCCAGCTGAGCTCGTTATTGTCCCGCACTGCGTGCTGGGCGGACAGTGCAAGGCCTGATCCCCAGATGCCCTTGAATCCTGCCTCTTCCACAATTTTCGCCGACAGGCCATTGTGGGCTTCCAGGATGAACTCCGTGCGACCGGAAGTGAGCAGGTTTTTCAATTGTGTGGTCTTTTTCATGTTTGCTCAGAAATCGGGGAAATCATTGCGGATGGCAGGGAGAATTTCGTCCGCGGCTCGCACCACGTCTTCCGGGAAGTCAATTTCGATCCACGGCAGGCCGGTCACATCCTCAAAGCCAAACGAACCGGGGTCTGCCAGTAGCACATTCCTCAGTGCCTCTTCGTGCGGTGCGTCGCCCAGCCCCTCAGTATCGAAGCGGGCACATTCTTCTGCAATGGTAGCGGCACAGGCCGGCCCGAAACGGAAAAAGCCCACCGATTCACCCAGCAGATCGTAGGACAAACCGCTCGCCAGTTGTTTGCGAAACTCCACCATCAATCCGTCCCGAACGGCAATCTTAACCGCTTCGTCACCGGGCAGGAAATCCCGGTCCAGCAGGTAACAATTCTCCTTTTTTGTCTCGACCAGTCGCTGTAAAATGTCGGGGTGATACAGTACGTCTGCATCCATGACGATCACCGGCTGGCCACCGGCCAGTGTTTCCTGCGCAGCCCACAGGCTGAGTACACTCCCCTGTGTGAATCTCGGGTTGAAGTGAAAGGCGACGTCCGGGCGTGAAGCCAGGCCAGCAATGTGACCGATAACACGGTCAGCCTCATAGCCCAATACGATGTCGGTCTGGCGAATTCCCATGCGGAACAGGAGGTCCAAGTGGCGGGCCAGCAGGCTTCGACCTCCGAATTCCATCAGGCACTTGGGGAGGCTATCCGAGTTGTGCTGCTCCAGCCGGCTGCCTCTGCCCGCAGCCAAGATGATTGCGTGCATTTGAAGGTTTCCAGTGAATCAAGATCATTATATCGACTGGGACACCACTGCGGGCGGATTATAATAGTCACCGGGTGCGGTTTTTTCCTAAGCGCAGCACAGCTCGTACACCCCGGTAGCCGTTACCGCCTGGGTCGCCGCTTTGTTTCCAAATATAAACCTGTGTTAACAGGTCATAGGTAAATGAATATGACTGACAATCGTCTCGATACTACCCGCATCATCCGTGCTCCCCATGGCACCGAACTCACCGCCAAGAGCTGGCTAACCGAAGCGCCGCTGCGAATGTTGATGAATAATCTCGACCCCGATGTGGCCGAGAACCCACAATCGCTGGTGGTCTATGGAGGTATCGGCCGCGCCGCTCGCAACTGGGAATGTTACGACATGATCGTCAAGACCCTCAGGGAATTGGAAGACGACGAGACGCTGTTGGTGCAGTCGGGCAAGCCGGTGGGCGTGTTCAAAACGCATGTCGATGCCCCGCGGGTGCTGATCGCCAACTCCAACCTGGTGCCGCATTGGGCCAACTGGGAGCACTTTAACGAGCTGGATAAGCAGGGCCTGATGATGTATGGCCAGATGACGGCCGGTTCCTGGATCTACATCGGCAGCCAGGGCATTGTGCAGGGTACCTACGAGACCTTCGTGGAAATGGGGCGCCAGCACTACGGGGGCGACCTGTCCGGCAAGTGGATACTCACCGCGGGCCTGGGGGGAATGGGCGGCGCCCAGCCCCTGGCCGCTACCATGGCGGGTGCTTCCATGATCGCCGTGGAGTGCCAGGAAAGTCGTATCGACTTTCGCCTGCGCACCGCTTATATCGACCGCAAGGCCAGCAGTCTGGATGAGGCCATGGCCATGCTGGCCGATGCCCTGGAATCGGGTAAACCCGTCTCCATCGGTTTGCTGGGCAACGCCGGCGAAATTCTGCCCGAGATGGTCAGGCGCGGCATCAAGCCCGATGCGGTTACCGACCAGACCTCGGCCCATGACCCGGCGAATGGCTACCTGCCCATCGGTTGGACCGTGGCGGAGTGGGAGGAAAAGCGCGAGAGTGACCAGGCTGCTGTCGCCAAGGCAGCCAGGGCATCAATAGCGGTTCACGTCCGTGCGATGCTGGACTTTCAGCAAATGGGCGTTCACACCTTTGACTACGGCAACAATATCCGCCAGATGGCTTTGGAGGAGGGCGTTGATAATGCCTTTGACTTCCCTGGCTTCGTGCCCGCCTATGTACGCCCGCTGTTTTGCCGTGGCATCGGTCCTTTCCGCTGGGTGGCGCTGTCCGGCGATCCGGAAGATATCTACAGGACCGATGCGAAAGTGAAGGAGCTGATCCCCGACGACGCCCACCTGCATAACTGGCTGGACCTGGCCCGCGAGCGCATCCAGTTCCAGGGGCTCCCTGCACGGATTTGCTGGGTCGGTCTGGGGCAGCGTGCCAGGCTGGGACTGGCCTTTAACGCAATGGTGGCGAGCGGTGAATTGAAAGCTCCCATCGTAATCGGCCGCGACCACCTGGATTCCGGTTCTGTCGCCAGCCCCAACCGCGAAACCGAGGCCATGAAGGATGGCTCCGATGCTGTCTCCGACTGGCCGATGCTCAATGCCCTGCTGAACACGGCCAGCGGCGCTACCTGGGTCAGTCTTCACCACGGAGGCGGTGTGGGAATGGGCTTCGCCCAACACGCTGGACTAGCGATTGTCTGTGATGGCAGCGATGCAGCCGCCCAGCGGATCGCGCGTGTCCTGACCAACGACCCGGCCACCGGTGTGATGAGACACGCCGATGCAGGATATCAGACCGCCATCGATTGCGCCCGCGAACAAGGGCTTAATTTGCCGATGGTTTTGTGACCGGCCAAGTGAACAGGTGAGGAGGGTCAGTCTTCTTTACTGACCGCCTTCATGCTCAGGCGGATGCGCCCTTGTTTGTCGACTTCCAGCACTTTGACCTTGACCAGCTGGCCCTCGGAGACCACATCGGTGACATTCTCCACACGCTCGTGGGAGAGCTGCGAGATGTGCACCAGGCCGTCGCGGCCCGGGGTCAGGGTGACGAAGGCGCCGAAATTCATGATCTTGATGACCTTGCCGTCGAATACCTGGCCCGGCTCGATATCGGCCGTAATCTGTTCGATGCGTTTGCGGGCGTCGTCGGCCGCTTCCTTGTTCACGGAGGCAATGGTAATGGTGCCGTCATCAGCGATGTCAATGGTGCAGCCGGTTTGCTCGGTAATGGCGCGGATGGTAACACCACCCTTGCCGATCACGTCGCGGATCTTATCCGGGTGAATCTTGACGGTCACCAGGCGTGGAGCATACTTTGACATTTCAGCCCGCGGTTTGCTGATCACCTTGTTCATTTCGCCGAGGATGAAATTACGTCCTTCTTTGGCCTGTGCCAGGGCGATTTTCATGATTTCCTCGTTAATGCCTTCGATCTTGATGTCCATCTGCAGGGCGGTAATGCCCTCTGCGCTGCCGGCCACCTTGAAATCCATATCGCCGATGTGATCCTCATCGCCCAGGATGTCAGACAGCACCGCGAAACGGTCGCCTTCCTTGATCAGGCCCATGGCGATACCGGCCACCGGCGCCTTGATCGGAACACCCGCGTCCATCAGCGACAGCGAAGTACCGCAAACGGAAGCCATGGAACTGGAGCCGTTGGACTCGGTGATTTCGCATACCACACGCAGTACGTAAGGAAAGTCTTCCTGGCTCGGCAAAACGGCTGATACACCACGTCGCGCCAAGCGGCCGTGGCCAATCTCGCGGCGCTTGGGGCCACTCATAAAGCCGGTTTCTCCCACGCAAAAAGGAGGGAAGTTGTAATGCAGCATGAACGGGTCTTTGTACTCGCCAGTGACTGCATCAATGATCTGAGCATCCCGCCCGGTACCCAGTGTGGTGGCCACAATGGCTTGCGTCTCGCCGCGGGTAAACAGTGCGGAGCCATGGGCGCGTGGCAATATGCCGCATTCCACCGAGATCGGACGCACCGTTGTCAGGTCGCGACCATCAATGCGCGGCTTACCGGAGAGAATGTGTTCGCGTACCAAGGTTTTTTCCAGCTTGGAAAATGCACCGGAAACATCACCCTGGGAAGGGGCGTTTTCCTCCTCTTCCTTACACAGCAAGTCGATCACTGCCTGCTTTACTTCATTGATGGCGTCGTGGCGCTGCATTTTGTCCGCAATGGCATAAGCCTCGGTCAGGCCCTGCGTGGCCGCGACGGCAACTTTCTCCGCCAGTTGCTCATCGGTAGCAGGAGCCTCCCAGTCCCAGGGCTCAACGCCGGCCTCTGCGGCCAGTTCACGCACTGCCTGGACCACTGCGCGGGAGGCTTCGTGGCCAAAGGTGACCGCACCCAGCATGATCTCTTCCGACAGCAGATCAGCTTCTGATTCGACCATCAGCACGGCATTTTCAGTACCAGCCACCACCAGGTCCAATCTGGATTCTTTGAGCTGCGTAGCAGTCGGGTTCAGCACGTATTCACCATCGATGTAAGCTACACGGGCTGCACCAATCGGGCCGTTGAAGGGCATACCAGAGAGTGCGATAGCCGCCGAAGTTCCGATCAAGGCCGGAATATCGCCGTCAATTTCGGGGTTCGATGACATCAGCGTGGCGATAACCTGGACTTCATTCATGAAACCCTTGGGGAACAGCGGCCGGATCGGGCGATCGATCAGGCGGCAAGTCAGTGTCTCTTTTTCCGTCGGGCGCCCTTCGCGTTTGAAAAATCCGCCAGGGACGCGGCCCGCGGCGTAGAATTTTTCCTGGTAATTGACCGTTAAAGGAAAAAATGGACGACCGGGATCGGCTTCCTTCCGGCCTACCACGGTTACCAGGACGACGGTGTCGCCCATGGATACCTTCACCGCTCCACCTGCCTGGCGGGCTATCTGCCCGGTTTCCAGAGTGACCTTATGTTCACCGTATTGAAAAGTTTTGCTTAATTTTTGCACGGGACAATTTCCTGTATTCTTGAACGGTTAATGTCGGATAGGCGAAAGCGCCGGCAGACGTTATGCCTACCAGAGCGAAGGCCGTGGCATGATGCAAAAAATTAACGACGCAAGCCGAGACGTTTGATCAGCTCGCGATAACGCTCGACGTCCTTCTTTTTCAAGTAGTCGAGCAGGCTGCGACGCTGATGCACCATGTGCAGCAGTCCGCGGCGCGAGTGGTGATCGCCTTTATGGGCCTTGAAATGGTCGGTAAGGTATTGAATACGACCGGTCAACAATGCCACCTGGACTTCCGGTGAGCCGGTATCATTTTTTGAACGAGCGTAATCGCTTACTATCTTTGCTTTTGCTTCTGCATCAAAAGACATGGTTCCTTCTCCATATCTAGAGCCGAGAAGTCTTTGTAAAAACCCGCCAGGTCATGCGACCGGGCAAAAAATGGGTCTTTGTAAAAACTTCGCAGCCCCAGTTAAATCAGCCGCACATTCTAATGCGGCAGCATTCTGTAAACAAGCATTATTTTACCAGAATTATGCGGTAAGAGTGTACTTGCCAATTGGTTGATGCCGCCGGCGGCATCCTACAGAATGAACAGGCGTTGGGGATAGACTTTGCGGTCTTCACGTACTTCGCCCAGCCCCAGGATTTCTCCATCGCGACCAAAAACTCTGACCTTGCCGGGTTGTGCTTCGCGCACAGGTGCAGGATTGCCATGGGTAAATCTCACTTGTTCAT
>JADFKH010000164.1 GCA_022565025.1 Pseudomonadota bacterium | reverse complement strand
TGAGGCTCAGGTGAACTCCTTTGAGTGGCATAGCGTTATTGATCGAGTAGCCTTTACCGATCTGCCGAACGGACGTGAGTTGTGACCAGGAAACAATCGGGTGCTCCCCGGGCTCGGCGTCAAGCGGCAGATGAAAGGAAATCTTCTCGGTGCGGTGGCCGTTACGCAGTTGCAGGTAACCCGGGCCACTGTCACCTATGCCGATGCACCTCAGATCACGCGAGACTCCAGCACGACCTCCACATCACCGGTAATGTTGATGTTGAAGTGGCCTTCATCTTCGGCTGCTGCCGACTGCAGAACTCTCTCTTTGACACTACTGGCAGAAGTATCGGCCTGCCCGGCTGATGTTTCCGGTCCGGTGTCACCACAGCCTGATGCGACCAGCAGCAATGTGAACAAAGCCGCAGTCAGATATGAATTTTGCATGTCAGGCCCCTGATTGCTCGGTAATAATGGCAGCAGTTTCCTTGCTTCAATAGTTCACCATCAAGTCTTCTTCGTATTTCTCGTAGAGTTCGTAGTTGTGGGCTGTTGCGTCGGATTCGTCACCTTGTTGGATGCGTGCTGTTCGCAGTTGTTGCTTGACCCAGGTATGTTCCGCCCAGTTACCCTTACCGGTTTTGACCACTTCCATCTCCGCGTTGCTCGCACCCACAACCGTACCGATCCCGGAGTACATTCGTGTCATGTCAGCCCACGTTGCCTTCTCACCAGCCGCTTCTTTAGCCTGCATATCGTCGGATAACTTCTGCATTTTTTCCGCATAGTCTTCGTGAATGCTGCGGGTTTTTTTCAATACCTTGATGTATTCCCTGACCTGGGCTTCAGTCAATTCACCATCTTCAGGCGGGTTGTAAACGTCCGCAGTCGCCGCCTCCATTAACCGGCCCTGGCGCTCAATCTCGCCGAATATACCCGATCCGGTGACGGAACGAGCAGTCGTGTCACCATCCGAGAAAACGCTGCGCTGCACTGCACTGCCCATGGCGCCGGCGCCCACGAAACTGCCGATGATGAAATTGAGAATAACGATAACAACCAGCGACGCGATGAAATGAACGATGCGCTTGTCATCCGGCACGCCCAGGGCCAGTGGCATGATCCTGTACATGAAAACCAGCGACATGATGCCGCCGGCAAGCGCTATCAGGAAACCAACGAAGGGGATCAGCGCGGCCAGGACACCGGCGATCCAGGCGGGTATGGCGGCCAGGGATACGGCCGCAAATGCACGGGAAAAGTTGCTCTTGCCCTTGAACACGCCGGCCAGAAAATTGAACACGAATACCGCGATGGTGAAACCAAGGGCTGCCATCACCAGGCCCCAGAAGAGGGCAGCGAAGACATTGCTGTAGTAGCCTAAATACGCGAACCCGCCAATCATTCGCGATAGAATGATGCTGAGCACGACATTGGCGAGAATCAGCGGCCCTGTCAGCACCACGGCTGTTTGCTGCCAACCAGGGTTTTCCTCCAGGTACGCAGCCCAGGTAGCTTGGTGATCCAGCAGCCCGCCCTTGACCAGTGACAGTGTTTTCGCGAAATCGAATGTCATGATTTTTCTCCTTCTCCAGTCTGTATTTTCGGCACGGTCACCACGGTTACGCTTGACCGCTTATTCAGTATACACAATCGCGTTGCCGGTATTTCCGGCTGGCAACAGACCTTAATTGAACGAGCCAGTCCAACGGACAATGGACGCGACATAAGCCGTGCCAGGGAGGCAAAGCGACTATGAATTGCTGATTGTAAGATGTTGTGTGGGACGCGGTTCCAGCCCTTCGCGTCGCTTTTGACCCATATCGCTGCGAAAACCAATTAATGGGTGACTCCGAATATCGGCAAAGTAGTGTGGCTACCTTTTACCTTTAAGTGAAAGCCAAAAAGGTCGACTCATGCTCCGGTTGATGTATCCGCCGAGGACTACTCCACGGTCACCGACTTGGCCAGGTTGCGGGGTTGATCGACATCGGTGCCGCGCAGTACGGCCACGTGGTAGGCGAGTAACTGCAGCGGGATGGTCAGGACCACCGGGGCCAGCAGTTCACCACCGGTATCCAGTTCGATGATTTCGCCGTGGTGGTCTTTAAGGCTGGAAACGGCTTGCGCATCTGCGATCACGTACATTTCTCCACCCCGTGCCCGCACTTCCTCGATGTTGCTGATCAGTTTTTTCAGCAGGCGGTTGTTGGGCGCCACTGCGACCACCGGCATGTCATGATCCACCAGGGCCAGTGGGCCGTGCTTGAGCTCACCGGCCGGGTAGGCTTCGGCGTGGATGTACGAGATTTCCTTGAGTTTCAGGGCGCCTTCCATCGCGATGGGATAGTGGCTGCCCCGGCCCAGGAACAGAGCGTGGTGTTTTTCGACAAATCGCTCGGCGAGTAACTCAATCCTTTCATCCAGTTCCAGTGCCTGTTTGATCAAACCGGGCAGGCCATTGAGCTCACTGACCCACTGTGCCAACTGTTCTGCATCCACATGGCCCCCTATTTGCGCCAGTTCCAGGACCAGCAACTGCAGCGCAACCAGTTGTGTGGTGAAGGACTTGGTAGAGGCGACACCAATCTCCAGCCCGGCGCGGGTCATCAGCACCAGGCCGGCTTCGCGCACGATGGAGCTTTCCGGCACATTGCAAATCGCCAGTGTCGCCAGGTATCCCGATTCCTTTGCATGCCTCAGGGCCGCCAGGGTATCTGCCGTTTCCCCCGATTGGGAGATGGCGACAAACAGCGTATCGTCCGGTATGACCGGGTTGCGATAGCGGTATTCGCTGGCCACTTCCACCGTGCAGGGAATGCCGGCAAGCTGTTCCAGTTGGTAGCGCGCCACCAGCCCGGCGTGATAGCTCGTGCCACAGGCAACGATATGCACCTGCCTGACTTTCCTCAGCATCTCACCCGTGCCGACACCGAAAATATCGGGTAATAGACGATCGGCGCTAATACGGCCTTCCAGTGTTGCCGCCACCGCCGCGGGCTGCTCGAAAATCTCTTTTTGCATGTAATGGCGGTACTTGCCGCGCTGCACCGCGTCCGCGGTGAGATCAGCTTCCTTGACCGGGCGGCTGGCCACCTCGTCCTCGCAGTCCCGGATCTCGTAACCGCTGGTATCCAAGCGGACCACATCCCCTTCGGCAAGATATACGAATCGATTGGTCACTCCAAGCAAGGGGAGGACATCCGATGCCAGGTAATGCTCCTGAAAGCCCAGCCCCAGCACCATCGGGCTGCCTTCACGGGCACCCACTATTACCCCTGACTCCTGCGCGCTGAGTACCGCGATGGAAAAAGTCCCCTGCAGTCGTTTGACCATCAGACGTACCGAGCCGAACAGGTCGCTTCCCTGCGACATCAACTGGTGAACCAGGTGCACCATCACTTCGGTGTCGGTATCCGAGGAGAATTCGTAGCCGGCTGCCTGTAGCTCCTGACGCAGCGCATCGTGGTTCTCAATGATGCCGTTATGGACCAGCGCAATCTCGTTGCCGGAAATATGCGGGTGGGCGTTTTGTGTATTCGGCACACCGTGCGTAGCCCAACGCGTATGGGCGATGCCGCAGTGCCCCGATAGTGGTGTATCAGCCAACAAGGTTTCGAGGTCCCTGACCTTGCCTTGTGTCCGCTGCCGGCTGATCACACCATTTGTCTGAATCGCGATGCCGGCCGAATCATAGCCCCGGTATTCCAGCGCGCGGAGCCCGGAAACAAGTATCTCGCTGACGTCACGATGGGCGGAAGCCGCTACGATGCCGCACATGTTGGCTCACTCCTCACCGCTCTTCTCCGGCCGCTTCCAGCCTTTCACCGAAATTTGCCGTGCCCGGCCCACCGTCAGTGAATCCGCAGGTGCGTCATTGGTCAAAGTGGTGCCAGCGCCAATGGTGGCGCCCTTGCCGACGGTCACCGGCGCCACCAGCTGTGAATTCGAGCCGATGAATGCACCATCTTCGATAACGGTCCTGTGCTTGTTGGCGCCGTCGTAATTGCAAGTAATCGTACCTGCACCGATATTGACGTCCTTGCCGATGGTGGTGTCGCCCAGATAGCTCAGGTGGCTGGCTTTGCTGCCCTCGCCCAACTGGGTGTTCTTGACCTCGACAAAGTTTCCAATCCGCGTGCCGGCAGCCAGTTCGGTCCCCGGGCGCACACGGGCGAATGGCCCAATGTCGCAGGGCCCGCTGGTCCTGACCCCTTCCAATACACTGTATGCGTGCACCCGTGTACCGGCAGCCAGGTCACAGTCTTTCAGTACCGCACCGGGCCCGATGGTGACACCATCCCCGAAGGAATTGACGCCTTCGAGGACAACGTTTATATCCAGACACACATCCTTTCCAGTTGCCACCTTACCGCGAATGTCCACGCGATCAGGATCGATGATATGAACACCCTGTTCCATCAGGCGCATAGTAGCCTGCTGGCGATAGCGCTGCTCCAGAGCCGCCAGCTGAAGCCGGTCATTGGCGCCTTGCAGGTCTCGTGCATCCGGGGCCAGCACCCCATGAATTTCCTTCTTCTCACTGTACGCCATGGCAAAAATATCGGTCAGGTAATACTCGTGCTTGACGTTGTCGCAGCCCAGCTTATCCAGCCAGCTGCGCAGCTGCGCAGCATCGGCCAGGATGATCCCGCTATTCACTTCCCGGATTTTCCACTGCGCCGCTGTGGCGTCCCCATCCTCGATGACGCCTCTGATGCGCCCGGTCCGGTCACGTTCAATCCGGCCATATCCGCGCGGCTTTTCGAGCTGCATGGTCAAAACGCAAAGAGGGGCCAGGTTCTTTTCCATCATTTCGGCCAGTACGCAAGCTGGTATCAATGGGTGGTCGCCCAGCAGCACGAGCACCCTAGCATCATCGGGAATCGCCGGCATGGCCTGCATGACGGCATGGCCCGTGCCCCGTCTTTGCGCCTGGACCACCCAATTAACGTCGAAACCGTCACAGGCCTCTTTCACCTGGTCCGCACCACTGCCAATCACCACGTGAACCTGCTCCGGGTCCAGCGTAGCTGCGGTCTCCAGGAGATGCGCCAGCATAGGCCGCCCGCCGATTGTCTGCAGCACCTTCGGCAGGCTGGATTGCATGCGTGAGCCCTCACCTGCGGCGAGTATCACTATGTGTAAAGACTTGCTCATGGAATCAGAGATTTCTCGTGCTACACAGCCCGATAGTATAGCCCGATAGCCTTGCCGGCTCTATTTGTTGTGGTTCGCATATTGCGTTCGCAGGAACGAAAGACCCCGATGCAGGGCAAGAAAAGAATGACTAAAAATCCAGCCCTCGTGGAGTGAATCAGCCATCGCGGATGTTCAAATCCCATGTGGCAGGTTGCACAGACCTGTGCCTCCGGGGCCTGGGCCACGGAGGATGATAGTAGCCAGGAAGATAATATACTCGTGGCTTATCTCACCACCCAGCAGCCGGAGCCGTAATGACCTTGGTCAATCAAGGCGTCGCGAGACTGTAAGTGTAAAACTCCTCATCCCTTGCATAACCCAGTTCCTCATACAAGGCCTGGGCAGGACGGTTGGTGATCGCGGTTTCCAGCGTCAAGCGGACCGCACCACGTGCCGAGGCATACTGCCTGGCGGCTTCCATCAGGGCTCTTGCTACGCCAGTCCGTCGGGCAGCGGGGACTACAAAAAGGTCATACAAATAGATCAGTTCCTTCAGTTCCACGGAACAGAAAGACCGGTAGAGCTGAGTGAAACCAATGATGAAACCCTCATCAGATTGTGCGGCGAAAATGACCGACTCATCGTTTTCAATTCGCTCCGCCATGAAGGCCCGGCATGCTTCGAGATCTGGTGACCGCTGGTAAAATTGCCGGTACTGGTCGAACAGGCTGGCCAGTTCATCGAGGTTTTCAGCGTTCGCTCGAATAATTTTCATACTCTTTTTTACCCCTATTCCGTCGATTTAGGTTGTGCCCTGATTGTCTCTGATTCTAGCTTAATACGCTTGGTGCCTGTAGAACCGTTATTTCTTGACTATAAGCAGTGATTAAGGCCGGGACCAACTGATCTTCGGCTGCCCCGGAATTGCTGGGGTACTAAACGTCTAATTTATGTTGCAAGTTTGCCAAGGTCGATGAGTTCCAAACTTACGGACGTTCGCTGCCCTGCGGCGTTGGGTATGACCCGCGACGTCATTTCGACAATGGTTTTGTCTACGGCCACCGGTCTAAATAATTGCACCCGGCCACCTGGTCTGAAGTCAGGCGCATTGAAAGAGGACTAAAAGTCTTCATACGAAAGGTTGAACTTGCCAACACAGCGGTTAGTCCTGGACAGCAGTATTGTGGGACTCTATGATCGCTTTACAAAGTTCAGTAGTAATAAATTTTCTTGCTGAAAAAGGAACTGATCCACCTGCCCCGACCATAAATGGATCTTCTCCAAACATTGACCATTGAGCACTTAACTTTTCGGGGCTTATTCCTTTTTCACAT
>JADFKH010000163.1 GCA_022565025.1 Pseudomonadota bacterium | reverse complement strand
GTCGCCGACATCGGCGACAGCATGGACACACCCGGCCAGTACGACACCGAGATCCCTGCGGAGCGCATGGCCGGCGATTCCGTACGTTTTGGCCGTCCGGACGAACTCACGCAGGCTGAGATGGCAGAAATCGATGCGGCCAACCAGGGCCAGCAAGTTCCGGGGGATGACGTGGCCGACCCGTCCATTGAGCTGATCGAGAAACTGTGACGCTCATGTTTGACGTGTTATACTTAGTGCCATGACACGTATCACTAGTAAAAGGTGCCTCCGTTGCAAGCACGAGTGGATTCCACGAAAGCCAGGACGCCCAGCAATTTGCCCAAACCGGCAATGCCACTCGGCGCATTGGGATCAGAAACGACCGCTCGCTTCAGGCGTAACTACCGAGTAGTTGAATCAGGATGTTGGCTGTGGCAGCGATCGACAAGACGAGGCTACGGCCTGTTCCATAACGGCGAGCGGCAAGTCTTGGCCCACCGGTTCTCTTATGAGCTAAATGTTGGGCCTATCCCAGAGGGACTCACGATTGACCACCTTTGACGAAATCAAGGATGTGTTAACCCGTCCCACATGGAGCCGGTTACGGGTCGTGTGAATAGTTTGCGGGGCATTTCAGTCCCAGCCATCAATGCTCGTAAGACCCACTGTAAGCGCGGGCACGAGTTTACGGTCGAGGACACATATGTCTGGACTGGTCGGCGAGGAACGCAACGTCAAGATCGCTGTCAGAGTCATCACTCCCGTCAACCGTTGAACCGAATCGATACACCGCTGTAATGGACGGAATTGATGTGATGAGGAGTTCAATGACCTGGTCGAGGTTGCTCATGCAGGGGAGGCTATACGTGCAACGCACGCATGTCAATATCATATCTCGTCAAAAAAGACCGCTGGATAGGGTAAAATGTGGTCCGGAATAGCGGAGCGATGCATAGACTTGGTGACAACGAATCAGCTTCATAGAATGAAGGGGTGAACTGCACCGAGGTTGATTCATGAACACTCTCCCAGTTTTGAGAGAGGGAGCAATCGGCCGTACGGCCGATCAATCCGGTTTTAGCCAGTGGAGTATTCACTCAAACCGCATAGACAGATCAGTTACCCGTAAGTTCTTCGTTAAATCGCCAACGGAAATATAATCCACACCCGTTTCAGCAACAGGCACCAGGGTTTCTTCGCTAATACCCCCTGAAGCTTCCAGCTTTACCCTGCCAGCGTTTATTGCAACAGCTTCAACCACTTGCTCCAGTTTGAAATTATCCAGCATCACCACGTTTGCGCCGTCGGTTATGGCCCGTTCAAGATCGCCCAGCTGTTCTATTTCTATCTCAACAGACTTGTCCGGATAGAGTTGCTTCGCTTTGGAAATAGCATTTTCCAGCGAGCCACAGGCACTAATATGATTCTCTTTGATCAGGAAATCGTCATAGCCACCCATGCGATGATTGGCACAACCGCCAATACTCACTGCGTATTTTTGAGCCGTACGCAATCCTGGTATGGTTTTTCTGGTATCCAATAATTTCACAGCAGTGTGGGACACCAGTTCTGCATAGTGCTTGCTAATGGTAGCTGTACCGGAGAGCGTCTGGAGAAAGTTCAAAGCGCATCTTTCTCCACTAAGCAGTGAACGAGCATGGCCTGATAGAGTTGCCAGTTTGCAACCGTTGCGAATATTGTCCCCATCGGCCACCGCCCATTGAATATCGATACGGTTACGCGACGGAGCCGTGATTTGGGAAAAAACCTCATTTACCCAGGCTAAACCGCACACTACCGCGTCTTGTTTACAATAAATGGTGGCGTGGGCGAGACAGGTGTCACTGATTAGTTGCGCAGTGATATCTCCGCTACCCAGATCTTCTCGCACTGCAGCTTCAACGACCGCTATCAGGTCCTCGGGAATTTTGGATATTACCCTGACGGGGCGGGAAGGCGGAGAAGCGTGTCGTGTGCCTATGTGTGGTGTCCCGTATCATGCTTATCTTGGATATGTCCGAATCCTGGTTAATCACAATCTGAAGCTTCCTTGCATCATATTGCGCACGTCCCGGTTTTTCCCAGAGGATGATGACAACAGGGAAAAGCGTGAGTCCTATTCCGATGACAACCTTAAAGTGAACGAGCTTTTATTTCGGCGTGTCGATATACAGGACGTCGTGAAAGCCCACCGATTGGCAATCGACAAGGCGCAGGAGATTGGTTTCGACCGTTTCATCATTAGTGCAACAACACCGTTTAAGCGCAGTGATGCAACCGCACTTGGGATAGATGCGCCTTCGGTACTAGAGCGGTATGTGCCGAATTATGTGCAGGAGTATGCCCGACGAGGATGGCTAATGTTTCCCTCTATTGGGCGAGTGTACGACAACGCTCACGCTCGGAACAAATTAGGCTGGACGCCTGATTATCACTTTCATCGGGTGCTCGAACGGCTAAACAAAGGTGAAGACTACCAAAGCCCATTGGCGAGGGAAGTGGGTATTAAGGGATACCATGAGACGACGTTTGCTGACGGCCGTTATCCAGTAGACTAGTTTCGGTAGTTCCAGTTTGGCGGCAATTCAACCCAGTTCAAAGGTGGTCACGCCGAAAATCTCGGTTTCCGCTAGAACAGGCGCCGGACCGTAATACATTTTTGCGCAGCCAAATACTTCTTTCATACCTCCTTCCCGCGCCAAAGTGAGCGCGTCAGGGTTGTTCTCCGGTACATCAAGAAAAACAGGCTCACCCCGAACCTCACTACACAGTGCAGTAAACAGATCAAGGGCAAGAGAAAGATCATCTGCAAATAACGGCCCTATTTTGTATCCGACACGACAGGGTCTGATCACTGCGAAGCCTGCCAATTGACCGTTCTTCATCGCGGCATGTGCAAACCCACCTCGGGGTTCAATCCAACGCTTCAGGAAAGCACTTCGCGGTGCTGGAAAATGTGCACGATCGTATTTAACGACCGTTTCGAAAGGAATTTCAGTCAACGGAACAATGGATGCCGGCAGCACAGCGGAAACTGCCAGACCTTCAAACCTGAGATCACGGCCGGCAAATCTAAATCCACCCTTGGCATAGTAGCTTTGCATCTCAAACACGCCGTCCATTCCAATAACGGCCGGCTCATGCAAGCGCGCAATCAACAGGCGCAGTCTTTCCTGCCACAGATGTTTGCCTAAACCGTGACCGCGGTAGTGTGGATGGACAATGAAGAAGCCCATAAAACCGTAGATTCCACCGTAACTGACTGTCGATCCCCCTCCAACCAGAACCCCTTCCAGTTCTGCGGCAATAAAGCCATCCGGGTCGGTTGTCCAGAATATACCAGCGTCGTGCAGACCTGGATTCCAGCCTTCAGCCGCGGCCCAGTCCACCAGAACATCCAGTTCTTCACGGCGCATAGAACGAATAAGAAGATCTGATGCATGCATAATTCTCTACTCCGATATAAACCGACAATGCGATTTAACCCACATATTGCACTACACTAGATCACGCCCTTTGCTTTCAGCCGGGCCATGTCCTGTGTGGATAGACTCAGCAAGTCGCCGTAGATTTCATCGTTGAATGCGCCGACCTCGGGCCCGGCCCAATCGGTGCGGCCAGGAGTGACGCTGAGTTTCGGCACCAGGGCGGGCACCTTCAGCGATTTACCATCAACAACGACTTCCTCGAACAGACCGCGGGCACGGAAGTGCTCATCTGCCATCATGTCGGCCACGTTGTAGATTGGTCCGGCCGGGACACGCGCCCGCTCCAGCCGCTCCAGGGCCGTGGCCGAGTCCAGTGATTCCATCCACGCAGAGATGGCAGCGTCGATTTCCGCTTCGTGTTCCACTCGCCCCGCGTTGTTCATAAGGCGCGGGTCTTGCGCCAAATCCGGCCGGTCCATGGTTTCACACAGGCGCCTGAAGATCGAATCGCCGTTGGCGCCGATGATCATGAATTTGCCGTCCGCGCAGCGGTAGGTGTTGGTCGGGACGATGCCGGTGACGGTTGAGCCGGACGGCTCACGCACGATGCCGGCGCCATCGTATTCCGGGACAACGCCTTCCATCATGTTGAACACTGCCTCGTACAGCGCGATATCGATCACCTGTCCACGACCCCCGGGATCCCGCGCACGGTGCAGGCAGGCCATGACGATGCCAAGCGCGGCATGCAGGCCGGCCAGCGAGTCGCCCATACTCAAATTCATACGCATCGGCCGCTCGCCCGGCAGGCCATTGACGTATCGGATGCCGCCCATGCCTTCACAAACGGAAGCGAAGCCCGGCTTCGAAGCATAAGGTCCGTCCTGGCCGTAACCGGATATTCGCGCGTAGATCAGGCCAGGATTGCTGGTGTCGAAGTCGGTTGGCCCCAAGCCCCATTTTTCCATCCTACCCGGCCTGAAGTTCTCGATCAGTACATCACTGCGTTCCGCTAATTGGCGCACCAGGCTGCGCCCCTCGTCGGTGCGTAGATTGGCTGTGACACATTTCTTGTTGCGCCCCAGGCTGCGCCACCAAAAAGAAGTACCGTCTTCATCCAATTCACGCCAATGGCGCAGGGGGTCGCCGCTGCCCGGCGGTTCTACTTTGATGACCTCGGCGCCAAAATAGCCCAGGATGCATCCGGCAAACGGGCCAGCGAGCAATTGCCCGACCTCCAGCACCCGGATTCCGTCCAGGGGCCGCTTGATCTGTTCGGTTCCCATGGCGTATCAGACCACGTTTATCTTTTACGCGCTACACGTGTAAACCGGCGCTTTGGGGCAATTTTCTTGCGGGATGCGAAAAACCTGCCGGTCTGCATAGAAATCATCATTCTGTTCCTGCAGTGACCACCATCCCGGAATACCCATCAGGGGAAGCGGAGACAGGCTGGCCGTTGAATCCAGGATCGAGCCTGCTAATAAACGCTGTGCCAGCACTTCATCGAGCATCTGCAATAGGATCGCTCGCTGCTGCCCAAGCAATGAGTCATCCAGTCGCATCAGCAAAGCATGAGCCGTGAGTGATTTGTAAGGTTGCGGGAATTTTTCAAGCAGGGCATGGCCAAGCACGAATACCTTGATTTCGCCCTGCCAGGCTGAAGCGTTTTTCCGGAAGACAGACATCCAGTCACGTCCGGCTAATGCATCAAGGTGCTCCTTACTAGAACTAACTACGATCACGCCGCTTTCATCGAACAGGGTCAATGCATCGCGTTTTTTTCCCCTGCGACCTTGTCGGCCTGAGCCCCATTCATGGAAATGGACCGCATTCATCGCCACTTTCAGGCTGGGAAACCGCGACCAGGCCAGTGCGTTAAACAGGTCATGCCAGTTCTTATCACGGGTACTCACCTCACCCGTGCAGAAGATATGTTTTTCATATTCCACGCCAGGCAATTTATTGGCGGGAACGAAGCGGATGGGGCGTTCACTCCTGCTGCAGAGGCCGGCGGGCAGCAGCGAATTGAGTTTCCGGACACCGGGGAATGATTCTCCATCCAGCCTGAGCAGTGGGTCACGGTAGTCCTCCCAAAAAGGGCGGGAAAGCTCAATGCGGGAACGCCAGTGATGCATGCCGCCACTGTAAGCTGCAAAGCGCGCTCCTGCAATTGGCCCTGCTACTGTAGCTCTGAGGCCAGAGCTGCTATCGCCAGTGCATTGATGTGAATTTGCTGACGAACGCCTATGTTCATGTGCCGCTAATCAGGTATTCTGCCTTCATGACTGCATACCACACCATCATCATTGGCACCGGGGCTGTTCAATGACTTTACACCCCCTGGCCGGTAAACCGGCACCCCAATCCATCCTGACGAATATCCCGCGTCTGGTCAGCAATTATTACAGCCTGGTCCCCGATCCAGCGATTGCTGGACAACGGGTTGCATTCGGCACATCCGGTCACCGCGGAAGCGCCAATCGGTGTAATTTCAACCAACGGCACGTCCTGGCAATCAGCCAGGCAGTGTGTGAGCACCGGAAAAAGCAGGGCATTGATGGCCCCTTGTTTCTTGGCGTGGACACCCATGCCCTGTCGGAACCCGCCCTGATCAGCGCGGTGGAGGTATTTGCCGCCAACGGTGTCGAGGTGATGATTGATGCGGAATCGGGTTACACACCAACACCGGTCATTTCCCACGCAATTTTGTGTAACAACCGCGGCAAAACTGAAAATCTCGCTGACGGCGTGATCATTACACCCTCACACAATCCGCCAGCGGATGGAGGCTACAAGTACAACCCCCCCAATGGCGGCCCGGCCGATGGCGCCACCACCGGGTGGATTGAGCGACGAGCCAATGAGCTGCTGGCCCATCCGGAGGGAGTGAAACGTCAGCCCTGGGCCCGCTCCATCAAGGCGGGAAACGTGCACCGCTACGATTACATCACTCCATACGTCACCGACCTGAGCAATGTCATCGACATGGACGTGATACGGGAATCAGGCATTCGCATTGGGGCCGATCCGATGGGCGGTTCCGGCATCGCTTACTGGCAGCCCATTGCAGAGCACTAC
>JADFKH010000162.1 GCA_022565025.1 Pseudomonadota bacterium | reverse complement strand
TGGCAGAACGGATCGCAAACTGCATTGAAGCACAACTTGAAGTGCTGGATGCACAGACAACAGATCAGCTTCTGGACGCCAGGTACAAGCGCCTGCTGTCTTTTGGCGAATTCAACGACTGAACAAGGCATGATCACCCTGAAGAAGTACTAGGCTAATCGTGGCTAATCCTGATGAAAGATTTAACAGCGCGCGACTGCTGCAATCGATGGCTCGACTGCCCCAAGCCCGGAAGTATTGGCTGGGTTTCAGCGGCGGGGCTGATTCCAGCGCATTGCTCCATGCCCTGTATGAGAGCCGCGATGAATTGCAAGCTCCAATCCATGCCGTTCATTTTCACCACGGTTTGAACCCCGGCGCGGATGACTGGCAGCATCACTGCCAGAATTTCTGCCGGGAACGAGACATCAGTTTCACCAGTGACAAGCTGGAAATCAAGCGGACCAATAGAACCAGCATCGAGGAAGAATCACGAAACCGCCGCTACCAGGCCATTGGTGAAATGCTGCGCAGCGGTGATATTTACCTGACCGCACACCATGCTGACGACCAGGCTGAGACGGTGTTCCTGAACCTGATGAGGGGCAGCGGTATTGAAGGCCTTGCCGGAATTCCGCAACTGCGCAAGCTGGGTAAAGGCTGGGTTGCAAGACCCCTGCTGAACATGAGGAGATCTGAGCTAGAGAGCTACCTGGTCAGACATGGCATCGATTGGCTGGAAGACCCGTCCAACAAAGACCAGTCATTCGACAGAAACTTCTTACGAAATGCCCTGTTTCCACAACTGGAAACCCGTTGGCCCGGTGTAGTGGGGCGGTTAACACGTAGCGCAAGAACGGCAAGAATAAGCGCGACGGTCCTGGCGGATTTTATAGATATCCACTGTGACGAACTCCTTCATAACCGGCACAGGATGCCCCTGCGCCCCTTTCTGCGACTTGAGCCGCCTATGCGGACCCTGGTATTGCGTCAGTGGTTGCGACGGCAGGAAATTCCGGCATTGTCCGAGGTGCGTCTCAATGAATTCATCAAGCAGATCGCTGGCTCGACCAGCAGCAGCCAGGCTGAAGTCCGATGGGCCGGTTGGCAAATAAAACTATATGGCAATCTGATCTGGCTGCAGGATCAGGTCATCCCTGCCCTTGAATCCTGCCAGGACTGGACCGTCGGCGCAAAAATGGAACTGGAAGATTCGCTGGGTTGTCTTCAGCTGCACGGTAGTAAAATAACCATTCCAGGTGGCTGGCGGGTTGGCGCCCGCCGCAAGGGCGAGCGAATCAGGCTTCACCATCAGGGTGTCCGGCGCAAGCTCAAAGACCTGCTCCGGGAATCAGCCATTCCTCCCTGGCTCAGATCGAGCATTCCAGTTCTGTATTGGGACGGGGAAGCCGTGGCAATCGGTGACTGGATCATTGCTCACCGTCTGCAAAACTGGCTCGACACCCATGATGTGGAATATTGCTGGGAACCAGGCTCGCCCCTGTTATCAGATCTGCGATCAGCTTGCCACGATTTGACAGTTGACCACTATCAGTCGCTGGGTTAGTGTCCGTCCGTCAATCACAATCGACTAATATGAACGAAAAATCCACTCAGGAAACAAGTTTTGAACAGGCGCTCAGTGAGCTGGAAAACCTGGTCGAACAATTGGAATCAGGCGAATTAAGTCTTGATCAGTCCCTGCAGCAGTTCAAACGTGGCGTGGAACTGACGCGGCACTGCCAGGGCATCCTAAAACAGGCCCAACAAATTGTTGAACAACTGATTGAAACGAACGATGAATCTTCAGCGGTCCCATTTGAAAGCAGCGACTGAACAACAGGCAGAAATCTCCACCTGGCAACAGCACTTCGAATCGATACTGGATCAGTATCTGCCTCATGCAAAGGTGAATCCAAGTACCCTGCATCAGGCCATGCGCTACTCGGCGCTGGCTGGAGCTAAAAGATTCCGGCCCGTGCTGGTCTACGCCTCCGGCAAAGCTCTTGGCCTGAAGCTGGACCGGCTCGACCCGCTTGCCTGCGCCATAGAGCTCATTCACACCTATTCGCTGATTCACGACGATCTTCCCGCCATGGATGACGATGATCTGAGGAGAGGCCAGCCAACCTGTCACCGTGCCTATGATGAAGCCACGGCGATTCTTGCCGGAGATGCTTTACAAGCCCTGGCGTTTGAAATCCTGGCAAACACAGCTCAAGCAGCAACGACCCTGAGATTAATCAGGGAACTGGCCAACGCCTGCGGTTCGACCGGAATGGCCGGTGGCCAGGCGCTGGATCTGAGCGCAGTAGGAAGCTCGATCAGCCTGGGGGAACTGGAAACCATGCATCGCCTGAAAACCGGGGCTTTAATACAGTTTGCCGTCACGGCGCCCTGTCACATGGCTGGCGCCAATGATGACACCAGCAGCCGGTTTTCTGATTTTGGTGAATGCCTCGGCTTGGCATTCCAGATTCACGACGATATCCTCGACGTAACAGGAGACAGCGCGCTAACGGGAAAGAGCAGTCGGGCTGATGCCGCACTCAACAAGCCGACTTTTCCATCAATCCTGGGCCTTGACGAGTCACGACGGCGTGCCATTGCACTGTGCGATGAGGCAATCTCAAACCTGGAAGGCTTCCAAGGCGACGCTTCCACACTCATCTGGCTGGCCGACTACGTTGTCAGCCGTGACTGTTGACCTGAACAGGGTTAGCCTGTGCGGGCGAACAAGGCTAATATAGAGAAGATGAACAAACAGCGTTTTCCACTCCTGAGTGCCATCGGTTCCCCTGCTGACCTGAGACAACTCAATGAAGATCAATTGCCCCAGGTAGCTGATGAATTGCGCCGTTTCCTGATTGAGTCCGTCGCTTCCAGCGGCGGGCATT
Organism: Pseudomonadota bacterium; assembly: GCA_022565025.1. Lineage (GTDB taxonomy): Bacteria > Pseudomonadota > Gammaproteobacteria > Xanthomonadales > SZUA-36 > JAJRRA01. The sequence goes on along the minus strand of JADFKH010000162.1, from coordinate 3,628 downwards.
TCGGGGCCGGCCTGGGCTGTGTCGAACTGACTGTAGCCTTGCACTATTTGTTTGACACCCCCAGGGATCGAATTGTCTGGGACGTGGGACACCAAGCCTACCCCCACAAAATTCTTAGCGGCCGCGCCAGCCAGATCACAACGATAAAGAAAAAACAGGGCCTGGCACCCTTCCCCAAGCGTTCTGAAAGTGAGTACGACACGTTTGGCACTGGTCACTCGTCCACTTCGATCAGCGCGGCTCTGGGCATGGCCATCGTTGCGGCATTGCGCGAAGATGACCGGAAATGTGTAGCCGTCATCGGTGACGGTGCGATACCTGCCGGTATGGCATTTGAGGCTCTTAACCACGGAGGAGATCTGGACAACAACCTCCTGGTGGTGCTCAATGATAACCAGATGTCGATCTCGCCAATCGTAGGGGCAATGACAAAAGCTCTGGGGCGGCTGATGAGCGGCCCTGCTGTCACCGGCATCCGCGAACGCAGCAAGAAGTTGATGCAAAAAGACTCAAGGACGTGGCGATTCATGAGCCGCTGGGAAGAGCATATCAAGGGCATGGTAATGCCCAGCACACTGTTCGAGGAGCTGGGGTTCAACTACCTCGGCCCCATCGACGGTCATGACCTGCCAACCCTGATTCGCACCATTCGCACTGCCCGTGATGTGAAGGGCCCCAATCTGTTGCATATCATTACCTCGAAAGGAAAAGGTTACAGTCACGCAGAACGCGATCCGGTTAAATATCATGCCGTAGGGCCTTTCGACCCGGATAAGGGTGTTACGCCTAAACCACCCCCTGAACCGTTCAAGCCCAGCTACACCCAGGTCTTTGGCGAATGGCTTTGTGACATGGCGGAACGCGATGCAAGTTTGCTGGCCATCACCCCGGCCATGCGTGAGGGCTCAGGCATGGTCGAGTTCCAGCAGCGCTTCCCTGACCGGTATTTCGACGTCGGCATCGCAGAACAACACAGTGTAACCCTGGCTGCAGGCATGGCTTGCGAAGGTGCTCACCCGGTAGTCGCCATTTACAGCACTTTTTTACAGCGTGCCTACGACCAGTTGATCCATGACGTTGCCATACAGGAACTACCGGTATTGTTCGCCATTGATCGTGCAGGTCTGGTGGGCCCGGATGGTCCCACTCACGCCGGCAGTTTCGACCTCAGTTTCATGCGCTGCATACCAAACATGATCATCATGGCGCCTGCTGATGAAAATGAATGCCGGCAGATGCTGTACACAGGTTTCAGGCACCAGGGTCCGGCCGCCGTTCGCTATCCACGCGGAACCGGTCCGGGAACAGAAGTACAAAAAGAGATGACCGTGATTCCCCTGGGCCAATCAAAAACCCTCAGAAATGGACAGGACGTGACCATCCTGGCGTTCGGCAGCATGGTCGAGCCGTGCCGGGCTGTTGCCGAACAAATCAACGCCACACTCATCAACATGCGTTTCGTCAAACCACTGGACCGCGAGGCCATCCTGTCCACCGCTCACGATCACTCCTGCTTGGTGACGGTCGAAGAAAACGCGATTGCGGGTGGGGCAGGTAGTGGTATCAACGAGACTTTGCTGGCCAACGGAATCTCAATCCCCATACTCAATATCGGCCTGGCCGATGCCTTTATCCAGCATGGTACCCGGGGTGAATGTTTGCGCCAAGCCAACCTGGATGCCGAGGGCATACTGGGACAGATCACTCATTTCCTGGAGGCTCAATACCGCCAAGACCAATCACCCACAACCGCACGTCGTGGTACCAGCTGAGTCATTCAATCAGACCCTAGCCCGCAAAAATCCGCACCGCCAGTACGTCGCAATTGGAACCATGAAGTACCGAGTTTGCGGTGGTGCCCAGGAGCAACTGCACGCCCTTTTGTCCGTGCGTACCGAGCACGATCAGGTCCATGCCGTATTCTTCCGCGAAGCGGTGAATTTCGCGCGCCGGTGTACCGTGCAGGAAGTGTCTTGAGTCAGCCGCGATATCGAACTCATCACCAATACCGTCCAATTTCTGCGTCAATTCAGCCTTGAGATTCTCCTCGACCTCGTCTATTCCGACGAAAACCGGACCGTAGGGAACCACGCCCATGTACACGGAATCCATTGGCTCCTGGACATAAACCAGGTGAATTTCACTCTCGGTCGCTGCCACGTCCAACGCACGTTTCAAGATGATCGTGGACTCACTGCTAAGATCAATCGCAACAACAATCTTGCTATATCTCGACATTTCATTCTCCACTTAGGGTCGAAACGTTCCATCAGTGATTATACTAGTACTCCTTCAAGGCTGCTCTGAATCGGTGGTATTGTGCTATAAGTGCTTGAATATTCAAAGAGAATCCATCAATGAAAAAGAAAATGCGCGCCATGCGTATTCACCGGCTGGGCCCAATAAACGCATCATCCACCCCACTGCAACTCGATGTCATCGCCACGCCCCGTGCGCAAAACTCGGAGGTCCTGATCCAGGTTCATGCCTGCGGCGTCTGCCACACCGAGTTGGACGAGATTGAAGGTCGCACCGCGCCGGCTGCACTGCCAATGATTCCTGGCCACCAGGTCGTGGGCACTGTCATCGAGGAAGGCCCGGACTGCCACCTTGGCCTGCACGGTAAAAGGGTCGGGGTTGCGTGGATTCATTCTGCCTGCGGGACCTGCAAGTGGTGCACCAGCGGCAGAGAAAACCTGTGCCCTGAATTCATCGCCTGCGGGCGGGATGCACCCGGTGGATATGCACAATTCATGGTAGCTCGCGAGGAATTTGTACACCAGATACCGGCGGGAATCGGGGATTGTGAAGCCACCCCATTATTGTGCGCGGGCGCAGTTGGTTACCGGGCGCTCCGCCTGTGCGAACTCAGCAATGGCCAGGCGCTGGGGCTGACCGGTTTTGGTGCTTCCGGGCACCTGGTTTTGCAAATGTCGAAGTCCCTGTACCCGGACACCAAAATTTACGTATTTGCGCGCAGCGAGAAAGAACAGGGATTTGCCGCCAAGCTGGGCGCATTCTGGACCGGGGACACCCGTGACCGGCCGCCTCAGCTACTTGATTCGATTATCGATACAACGCCAGCCTGGCTCCCTGTTTTGTCAGCAATGGAAAACCTGGCCCCGGGCGGGCGTTTGGTCATCAATGCCATTCGAAAAGAGGCAGGTGACCGGAAGGTGCTGATGCAACTGGACTACGAGCGTCATCTATGGCAGGAAAAATCGATCCGGACGGTGGCAAACGTCACCCGCAAGGATGTGCGGGAATGCCTGCGCCTGGCTGCGCAAATTCCGCTGCAGGCACAGGTGACGGAATATTCTCTCGATGAGGCCAATGCGGCATTAATCGAGCTCAAGCAGGGGCATATCATAGGCGCCAAGGTTTTACATGTGACCAAGGACCCTTGACCTCAGCCAGTATGGGCGGTGTGTCGGCTGGAATAAAACCCCTCTTACCGGGGCTGATCTCACGCCCTACCCAGTCCACCACCTCAGAATGTTTCCATTCGCGTAGCGGCCTGAAGAACTGCAGTGCACCCACTGCCTTCCGGTTCGCACTCATCATTTAACATAATATATTCCCGCGGGAACGTCCGTGTAAACATGATATAGAAGTGTCGCTGCTCTGA
>JADFKH010000161.1 GCA_022565025.1 Pseudomonadota bacterium | reverse complement strand
CGGAGGCAGCAGGGGAATCCATAACCCTGTGTGCTGGTTGGTCGGGAGTCGGAGGGGTCCATAGTAGCGAGGAAGCGGAGTAACGCCCGTGGAGCGAAGGGGCCCTGCTGTTGTCATGTTGAGTTCTTTTAGAGGAGGCATTTCGCGTGTCGGAGGAAAACCGAACCAGACCGGAACGAAAGTATATTCCACTGCCTGACGCCTTTGCGGTTAACGGCATGGGACTACCCGAAGCAGTCTTCAAACTGAGGAAGCGACTCTACATCAAAGCGAAGCAAGAGCCGAAGTTTCGGTTTTACACATTGTATGACCGGATCTATCGGCGTGACGTGCTTGGGGCAGCGTGGGACCGGGTAGCCGCCAACGACGGCAGCCCGGGTGTGGACGGGGTCAGTATTAAAGACATCAAGACCTCTCTCCAAGGTGCTGAGGGGTTTGTGGATGAACTCCACCACACCCTCAAAGCCAAACGCTACCGCCCGCAAACGGTAAGACGAGTGATGATCCCCAAAGCCAACGGCGGGGAACGCCCATTGGGCATCCCAACCATCCGTGATCGCGTGGTCCAGACAGCGGCTAAGCTGGTGCTGGAACCGATCTTTGAGGCGGACTTTCTGGACGTCTCATACGGCTACCGGCCGCGACGTTCAGCGCATGACGCGCTGAACGCCATTCAAAGCGGACTGGAACAGGGACGCACTGCCGTCTTGGATGCCGATCTGAAAGGTTATTTCGACAGCATCCCCCACGACAAGCTGATGGCTTGTGTGGAGATGCGGATAGCGGATGGCAGTGTACTCAAACTGATTCGTCAGTGGTTGCGCGCACCGATACTCGAAACACCCGATGACAAGCATCAGCCACCGAGGAAGGTCTACCCGCGCAGGGGCACCCCGCAAGGCGGGGTGATTTCGGCGCTGCTGGCCAACCTCTACCTGCACTGGCTGGACAAACGCTTCCACGATCAGGATGGCCCAGCCCAGTTTGCGGGCGCACAACTGGTGCGCTACGCAGACGACTTCGTGATTCTGGCCCGTTATCAGGGTCAGCGCATCACGGACTGGGTACAGAGTACCGTGGAAGACTGGATGGGTCTTGAGATTAACCGGGACAAGACGCGCATTGTCATGCTTGAATCAGCAGGAGCCAGCCTGGACTTTCTGGGCTATCGCTTCCGCTTCGAGCCAGACAAGTTCGGGCGTCCCATACGGTTCCTCAATTGTGTTCCCAGTCCAGCAGCTTGTGCGCGAGAACGGGATAGGATACGGGAGATAGTGAACAAAAAGCGTTGCTTTACCCCGATCCCGAAGTTGATCGGAGAAGTCAATCGGCAGCTAAGTGGCTGGGCGAACTACTTCGGTCACGGACGGAGTCGTCCTGCCTTGCGGCGTATAAACTGGTTTGTTCTTCAGCGCATGATACGGCACCTTAAACGTCGGAGCCAGCGGCCCTACCGTCCACCGGAAGGGGTGTCATGGTACGCGCATCTTTACCAGCAATTGGGCTTGGTGCGACTATGACGGCGATGCTCCTTTGCGATAGCAATGTTGTGAAGACAGCAGGAAAGCGTAGTGCGGGAAAACTGCATGCTGCGTTTGACGAGGGGGACCAAGGGTAACCTTGGTCTCTACTCTACCGTCCTCAGCGGAAAAAGGACCAAGTCCAAAAAGAACTGCTCAAATTGCTTGGCTCTTAAAGACTTAGCCCTTAGTATTAACGGTTCGGGCCTGTGCTATCTATGTGGGCCGGAGTGATGATTTGGCGGCACAAGAAAAACCAGCGCCGTTAATAACCTGGATTCGCTAGCGAGGTCTCCTGATGTGCTCGATATTCGGCGTACTGCAGATACGCCAGGACCTGAAATCTGTCCGCAAGATGGCTTTGCGGCAATCCCGCCTGATGCGGCACCGCGGGCCGGACTGGAGCGGTATCTACACCGCCGACAATGCCGTGCTGGCGCATGAACGGCTGGCCATTGTCGATGTAAATACCGGCGCCCAGCCCATCTTGAGTGAAAGCGGCCGCCAGGCACTGGCCGTAAATGGTGAAATCTACAACCACCAAGATATTCGTAGTCAATTCGCCGGCAAGTACCGTTTCCGCACTGAGTCCGACTGCGAAGTGATCCTGCCGCTATACCTGCAGCACGGGACTGATTTCCTCGACCGCCTGTCCGGCATGTATGCCTTCTGTCTGTACGATGAGGACAAGGACTTTTGGATGATGGCGCGCGATCCAATCGGAATCATGCCGCTGTACTACGGTCATGACCAGCACGGCCAGTTGTTCGTGGCATCGGAAATGAAGGCTCTGATGGATGTTTGCAACCAGGTGCACGAATTTCCGCCCGGGCATTACTGGTGCAGCAATGAAGATCAACCACGCCGGTGGTATGACCGTGACTGGGCCCAATACAGCGCCGTGGAGAACGCGGTGACCGATAGTGATGCACTGGCCGAGGCGCTGGAGCAGTCGGTGATCAAGCACCTGATGACTGACGTGCCTTATGGTGTTTTGTTGTCCGGCGGCTTGGATTCTTCCATCATCGCGGCCCTGGCTGCCAAACACGCCACCATGCGCGTGGAGGACCATGAACAGAGCCCGGCTTGGTGGCCGCGCCTGCATTCCTTCGCCATTGGCCTGGAAGGTTCACCTGATCTGCTGGCCGCCCAGATCGCGGCCGATCACATTGGCACCGTACACCACGGAATGACCTTCACCATCCAGGAAGGCCTGGACGCGCTGGATGAAGTGATTTACCACCTGGAAACCTACGATGTGACCAGCCTTCGTGCGGCAACGCCGATGTACCTGCTGGCGCGTAAGATTCGGGCAATGGGCATCAAGATGGTGTTGTCGGGTGAGGGCGCGGACGAAATATTCGGTGGTTATCTTTATTTCCACAAAGCGCCGGACCCGCAGGCTTTCCACGAGGAAACGGTGCGCAAGCTTGCGCGCTTGCACAGCTATGATTGCCTGCGTGCCAACAAAGCAATGGCTGCCTGGGGCGTGGAAGCCCGGGTTCCATTCCTCGACAAGGAATTTCTCGATGTCGCCATGAGCATCAACCCGGCGGACAAGATGATTACGCAAGGCCGGATCGAAAAACAGCTCTTGCGCGAAGCCTTCAGCGACATGCTTCCGCAATCCATTGCCTGGCGTCAGAAGGAGCAATTCTCTGACGGTGTGGGTTATGCCTGGATCGACGCCATCAAGGATTGCGCCGAGGAGCACGTCAGCGACGCTGACATGACACGGGCAGAGGGGCGTTTCCCCTTCAATACCCCGCTCTCGAAGGAGGCCTATTATTTCCGCAGCCTGTTTGAGCAGCATTTCCCGATGGCGTCTGCGGCACAGACCGTCCCCGGGGGTCCAACCGTGGCTTGCAGCACACCGGAGGCTATATTGTGGGACAAGACCCTGCAGGAAATAAACGACCCATCCGGGCGGGCTATGCGTACCGTGCATCAGAATGCATATTGATATGAGTAGCAGCTCACTCCTGGTTCAGAAATTCGGCGGCACGTCGCTGGCTGACCTTAAGGGTTTCAACGCAAGTGCGGACCTAATTGAAAGTTACTCGGTCGCGCGCCGGGTGATCGTCGTGCTTTCCGCGGTTAAGGGTGTTACCGACCAGCTTGTGGCCGCCATCGACGCGGCAGTTGAGGGTGGTGACGGTGCTCACTACCTGGAACAGGCGATTGACAGCGAACGCACGATCATTGATGAGCTGAAAAATCAGGGTGTTTCCACGCCATTAGCCAGTGAGTTTCTGGATGAGCAGCAATCCACGCTGACCCGGCGCGAAGAAGGCATTCGCCTGCTTGGACAATGCCCCGATGAGACCCGGGCCAAAATCCTGGCCAGTGGCGAAGGCTTCAGCAGCCGTTTGATGGTGGACTTGCTCCAGCACCGCGGTCTCAGCGCACAGTGGTCGGATACCGATGTGCTGCCACTGGCCAACGACAGCTGGCTGGACTCCTTGGTGGATATCGAGGCGGCAGTGCCGCTGCTGGCGCAAAGGCTAAGGGAAGGTGCACAGATCACGGTTTTACCGGGTTTCTATGGCCGCAATGCCGATGGCGGTATCCAGCTGCTGGGGCGTAACGGCACCGACTATTCAGCGGCAGCCATCGCGGCTGCGACCGGGGCCGGCCTGTGCCAGATCTGGAAAGATGTGGACGGATTCTTCAGTGCGGATCCGCGCATTGTCAGCAACGCACAGTGTCTGGATGAAGTCAGCTACAACGAGGCCATGGAGCTGACTTATTTCGGCGCCAAGGTGATTTCCGCCAAGGCTCTGGCGCCACTGGCAGGCAAGCAGATTCCCTGTGAGATCAGAAACACCTACCATCCGTCGAAGCCGGGGACACTGGTGCACTCCGGAACGGAACGCACCCACGTGGTGAAGGGGATATCACACCTCCACGACGTGACTTCGATCACTTTGCAGGGTGGTGGTCTGCGGGGCCGGGTGGGCATCGCGCGGCGCGTGATGGATGCCCTGGCCAGTGAGTCCATCTCGATCCTGCTGATCGTGCAGTCTTCTTCGGAATACAGCATCACCTTGTGCGTGCGGCGGGCGGATGAAGTCAAGGCGCGTAAGGCCCTGGAAGAGGAATTCCATTTCGAGAGGCTGCATGGCCTGATTGACGAAATCTTGGTACAAAGCGACCGGGCGGTGGTGTCCTTGGTCGGTGAGGGCATGAAACGCTATCGTGGCATCGCCGCACGTTTTCTGACCGCCATTTCATCGGCGGGTGTCAACGTGGAAGTAATCGCGCAAGGATCCACCGAATGTGCCATTGCCGTTGTGGTCAAGGGCGAAGCGGCACAGTCGGCCGTGCGTGTCTGTCATACTGCGTTTTTCAGCCACTCAACCCACATTGATGTAATCCTGCTGGGTTGCGGAAATGTCGGCGGTGAGTTGCTGGCGCAATTCCAGCGCCAGGCGGAAAGCCTGCGCGAGAATCACGCGGACTTGCGGGTGCGCGCCATTGCTAACAGCAGCAAATTGCTGGTGGCGGATGATGTGTTGGATCTGGATCGCTGGCGAGAAGACCTGCAAGACAAAGGCAAATCCTGGTCCATTGACGACGTCATCGCGATCCGGGAAACCCTTGGGCTGCTCAATCCGACCATCATAGACTGTTCAACCGACGAGGAGCTGGCGGCACAGTACGTGCGTTTCTTGAGCAATGGTTTCAACGTCGTGGCCGCCAACAAAAAAGCGAATACAGCGAGCTTGGAGTATTACCGAGAAATGCGCGACACGGCGGCGAGGAATTCCCGAAAATTTCTCTATGAAACCAATGTGGGAGCTGGCCTGCCGGTGATAGATACCCTGCAGGGGCTGATCCGCTCCGGGGACAAACTGAAAACCTTCGAAGGAATCCTGTCCGGTTCCCTGTCGATGATCTTCGGCCTGCTGGAGGATGGCGTGGCCCTGTCGGCGGCAGTGGCGAAAGCCATGGAGTTAGGCTTTACTGAACCAGATCCCAGGGATGACCTGTCCGGCATGGATGTGGCCAGGAAGCTGTTGATCGTCGCCCGCGAGGTGGGTTTGCAGCTGGAACTGGATGGCATCGATGTCGAGCCGGTGGTGCCCCTGGATGCGGTGAGTGATGTAAAGCGCTCGGAGCTGATCGATGCTCTCCAGTCGCTGGATGAGGATTTCTCGGCGAGAATCCGTGCGGCAAAAGCCCAAGGCAGGGTGTTGCGTTACGTTGGTCGTATTGAAGACGGTAAGTGCCGGGTAGCGATCGAAGCCGTGCCGTCGCAAAATCCGCTGGGCGCGATCCGGGACGGCGAAAATGCTCTGGTCTTGCTTACCCGTTATTACCAGCCCATTCCGCTGATTCTGCGAGGTTACGGGGCCGGCGCCGCAGTGACTGCGGCCGGTGTTTTTGGCGATATTCTGCGAACGGTCTGGCGACCGCTTGACCAACAGGTGGGTTAGATGAATTCCCGGTTAAAGAAACCAGGAAAAAAGAGGCAGTCAGACCGCATGGTGCCGCTGACGGTTTATGCGCCGGCTTCGATCGGCAACTTTTCGGTCGGCTTTGATGCATTGGGCTTGGCGCTGGCGCCGGTGGACGGCAGCCTGCTGGGGGACCAGGTGCAACTCAGCCTGCTGGATCCGGATAGCCCTAATGGGACTGACTGGGCGCTGGAAGTGAAGGGCCCCTTTGCACAAAAGCTGCCGGGCGATCAGGAAAAGAATATCGTGATCAGTAGTTGCCGTGCATTCCAGTCAGCGGCCGCCGTTAAAGGTAGCGATATCCAACCCTTGAAAGTGCTTCTCGACAAGCACCTGCCGATCGGCAGCGGCCTGGGTTCCAGTGCCAGTTCCATCGTCGCAGCGCTCGAAGCACTGAACCGCTGGTATGACAACCCCCTGAGCCACCGCGATATTTTTGCCCTGATGGCACAAATGGAAGGCAGTATCAGCGGCGAGGTCCACCTGGATAACATTGCCCCCTGCCTGTACGGCGGCCTTCGTTTGCTCCCTCCGGGA
>JADFKH010000160.1 GCA_022565025.1 Pseudomonadota bacterium | reverse complement strand
GTTCTTGTGGCACCAGCCCGATAAAGGACATGGCTTTTGAGCGTTCCCGCTGCACACTGGTGCCAAATACGCGTGTTTCACCACTGGTGGCATTCACCAGCGAAGATACAATACCGATCAGCGTGGACTTCCCGGCCCCGTTCGGACCCAGCAGGGCAAAGAAATCCCCCTCTTCAACCTTGAGAGAAATCCCCTTCAGCGCTTGCAAGCCATTTTTATAGGTTTTTCTCAGTTCATTGACTTCGAGTGCGTACATTTGGTAGCTCTTCGTGCTTGCCTATTGTTTCGAACATGTTCATTCTATCTGAGCACTCCCGTCCACGCGCGGTAAATCTTAGCTATGGACAGTGACACGGTTTCGCTATCTTTGCTGATCAGTTTGCGCCACCATCGATGTGAGGAGTCTGTCGGATTTAGCATGATCTACTGCGGATAAAAATTTGTGAAGAAACCTTATTGCTGCCTGTTTTTGCAATGCCTGCTTGGCTCCTTCGCGCTGGCGCCCACCATGACCCAGGCGCAGGAATCTGTTCAGGCAAAAAGCATCAGCCTGGAAACCTGCGAATTGGTGGTTCCCGGCACACCGCTTTCGGCCATGGCTGAATGCGGATGGCTTGAAGTCGCTGAAAATCCTGCTGAACCCGAAGGCAAAACCATCAGCATCCGGGTAGCGCGTGTGCCTGCTACGGGAAGAACTGCCGAACCTGACCCATTGATCTTCTTCGCCGGAGGGCCGGGGCAGGCCGCCACTGAAACCTGGCCAATCGTCGCCGGCGGGCTGAGAAAACTCAATGAGAGCCGTGACATCCTGCTGATCGATCAACGCGGTACCGGCCAGTCCAATCCGCTGCGCTGTCCACAACTGGAACTGGAAGAAATGCTGGCTTTTGACTGGGACGACCTGGCAAAGAGTACCCGCGAGTGTCTCGCAGCACTGGACAGTGACCCGCGTTATTACACCACCACAATTGCGATGCAGGATTTCGACAAGGTTCGTGCCGCGCTGGGTTACGCAAGCGTCAATCTGTTTGGCGTGTCCTACGGCACCCGCGCCGCACAGGTCTACCTGAGATTATTCCCCGACCGGGTACGGACCATGGTGCTGGACAGCGTGGTGCCGCAGACCCTGGCCCTGGGGACAGACCATGCACAAAACCTGGACCACACGCTTTACCGGGTGCTCAAAGCCTGTGACCAGGATTCCGACTGCCATGAGGCATTTCCCGATTCGGCACAGAAGCTCTCGGAACTGATCGAAAAGCTGGACGAAACGCCCGTGGAAGTCACGGTCACGCATCCCACTACCGGCAAACCCCACGAGCTGATTTTTGACCGGGAAGTCATGGCATCTTCCCTGAGATTCCTGACCTATACATCCGAGACGCAAGCCATGCTGCCACTCCTGGTTTATGAGGCGGCGACAGAAAATCACTTTGAACGCCTGGCCAGCCAGATGTTGATTGCCGCCACCGGTCTGCAACAAAGCATTTCGCAGGGCATGGAACTGTCGGTGATTTGCGCGGAAGATTTTCCGTTTTTTCCCAACAATAGTGACAACAGCCAATACCTGATGGGCGATCTGATATTGCAAGCATCCGCCATTCAGTGCGGCATCTGGCCGGCTGACCCGGTTCCGGCGGGCTTCCATGAACCGGTCCGCAGCGACATCCCGGTGCTGCTGCTTTCAGGAGAGCTCGACCCGGTCACACCGCCACGTTACGCGGAGCAGCTACTGCCCTGGTTCCCCAATGCCACCCACTTGGTCGCCACGGGACAGGGACACAGCATCACCGGCCGGGGTTGCCTGGGCAAGCTGGTTTCAGAGTTCATCATTGCCGGGAGCATGGAAGAGCTCGATACCAGTTGCATCGAGCAGTTGCAGTCAACGCCTTATTTCATATCACTGACCGGACCCAAACCATGATTGTGGTAAAAAACCTGAAAAAGTCCTTCGGGGAGATCAAAGCCGTGAACGGCATTTCATTCGAAGCACGCGACGGCGAAATCACCGGCTTGCTGGGGCCTAACGGAGCCGGTAAGACCACCACGCTGCGCATGCTTTATTCCCTGCTGCCTCCGGATGAGGGTGAAATCCGCATCGACGGCATGGACCCGGTAAACGACGCGATGGAGATCAAACGCACACTGGGTGTTGTGCCGGACAGCCGTGGGCTGTACACCCGGCTGACTGCCCGGGAAAACATCGCCTACTTCGGCGAGCTCCATGGCATGAAAAGACCAGCCATTGCAGGCCGCATCGAAGAACTGACCCGGACACTGAACATGCAAGACTTCATCGACCGCCGAACAGAGGGATTCTCACAAGGGCAACGCGTGAAAGTGGCCATTGCCAGAGCAATGGTCCATGAGCCCCAGACCGTGCTGTTGGATGAACCCAGCAACGGCCTTGATGTCATGAGTACCCGTGCTTTGAGGGAATACATATTGGGACTCAAAGCGCAAGGCCGGTCGATCGTGCTTTCAACCCACATCATGCAGGAAGTGGCCGCACTGTGTGACCGAATCGTGATCATCGCGAATGGCCAAGTTGCCGCGGATGGCAGCGCAAACGAGTTACTGGCCAGAACGGGTTGTGATTCCCTGGAGGACGCTTTTGTGCAGTTGATCGGCAGCGAAGAGGGCCTGCTGGCATGAATGGTTTGACGATCGTATTCAAGAAAGAAGTCCGCGAAAACCTGCGCGACCGGCGGGCACTTTTCAATTCCCTGCTGCTCGGTCCCCTGTTGTTCCCGGTTCTGTTTATTGGCTTGATGTGGTTCCTGGAGAGTGCGGAGCAGGAACGGGCAGAAAAAACTCTGGAACTACCGGTGGTGGGAGCGCAATTCGCACCCAACCTGATCCGTTTCCTCGAGCAACACGGCGTGGTGATCCAGCCCGAACCGGAAAATCCCGAAGACATGGTCAGGAACCAGGAGGTCCCGGTGGCCATTCGAATTTCGCCCGAATTTGCGGAAAACTGGGAGCAGGGTATACCGGCGCTTATTGAAGTGATCTCGGATATTTCCCGTCAGGAATCCAACGTTCCGATACGGCGTGTGAAGCGCCTGTTGCTCGGTTACGGCCAGCAGATTGGGTCGCTGCGCTTGCAGTTGCGAGGCGTTGCACCGCAATTGGCATCCCCCATCATGCTCCGGGACGTCGACCTTTCCACGCCAAAAAGCCGGGCCATCCTGGCCATCATTTTTCTGCCTTACGTGCTGATGATTACCGCTTTCACCGGCGCTACACACCTGGCTATGGATACGACAGCCGGCGAGAAAGAGCGCAAGTCACTGGAACCCCTGCTGATCAACCCGGTGCCCCGCTGGCAGATCATGAGCGGCAAAATGATCACCACCACGGTATTCGCCATGGCGTCCTTGGCTCTGACCCTGGTCTCGTTCAGAATCGTGCTGCCTCTCATGCCGGTCGGTGCTTTTGGCATGGATCTCACATTGGATCTCGCAACCTTGCTGAAGATTCTGGTGGTGGTTTCCCCCGTGGCCGTCCTGGCCGCGGCACTGCTCACCTTGCTCGCTTCCTTTGCCAAGTCCTACCGTGAAGCGCAGTCCTACACCGGCCTGGTGATCCTGATCCCTATGGTCCCCAGCCTGATCTTCATGGCCAACCCGGTCAAGGCTGAAAGCTGGATGATGAATGTTCCCCTGTTTTCACAGAACATGCTGATCGGGGAAATCATCCGCGATCAGGCGGTGCCCCTGGCGTGGTACACCATGTCGATTGCCAGCACGCTGGTGATCGGCCTTGCCCTGGCATTAATTGCAGCGAGCGTCTATAACAGCCCCAAGCTGATATTCAGCTCCGGGTAAACCATTTTCCGTAAAATTCTTCAAGGAGATTTATTATGAAAACACTTTTCGCATTGATTCTAATTACCTTCATCAGCGTTCCAGCGATCGCCGGCGAGACACCGGCGGTTGGCGAGCCGGCGCCCGGTTTCAAGCTGCAGGACCAGAACGGAGAATGGCATGACCTACAGGACTACCGGGAATCCTGGTTGGCGGTTTACTTCTACCCGAAGGATCAGACGCCTGGCTGCACGACCGAAGCCTGTAATTTCCGCGACAACATCTTCGCCTTCAGGGCCATAGGCGCAGCAGTCGTGGGCATCAGCCTGGATGACGTGGAGTCACACAAGGAATTTTCTGACAAGTACAAACTGCCGTTCGTCATCCTCGCCGACGAAGGTGGCGCCGTGGCTGATGCCTATGGCGTACTGCGGGACTACAAGTTGATCAAAATTGCCAGCAGGCAGTCCTTCCTGGTCAATCCAGAGGGTGTGATCGTCAAGCACTACGAAGACGTCGATCCGGACACACATACACAGGAAGTACTAAGCGATCTGGAAACAATGATAGCGGAATCTTTGAGGTAATTATTATGACGGTACGGCAGATTTTTGTGGTACTGGCTTTGCTGGTACCCGTATTGATATTGGGCTTGGGACTGATCTGGAACCCGGTCAATTGGCTCTTCGTCATTGTGTTGCCATTGCTGATCCTGGGCACCATAGATTACTTTCAACACAAACAAACCATTCGCAGACTGTATCCGGTGGTAGGTCGTTTCCGCTATATGCTTGAATCGGTCCGCAAGGAAATACAGCAGTATTTTGTCGAATCAGATACCAACGGCGTGCCGGTCAGCCGGGAATTCCGATCCCTGATCTATCAAAGGGCAAAAGGAGATCGTGACACCCGACCTTTTGGTACTGTTTTTGATGTCAACCGGGATGGATATGAGTGGATCAATCATTCCCTGGCGCCGAAGGAAGTCAGCAACCACAATCCGCGAATCAAATTTGGCGGCCCCGATTGTACTCAGCCCTATGAGGCATCGCCGTTCAACATCTCGGCCATGAGTTATGGCTCATTGGGCAAAAATGCAATCATGGCCTTGAACAAAGGCGCCAAAGCAGGGGGTTTTGCTCACAACACCGGCGAGGGGGGCTTGAGTCCCTATCACCTGAAATACGGCGGGGATATCATTTGGCAGATTGGCACCGGCTATTTTGGTTGCCGGGATGAACAGGGAAATTTTGACCCGGATCTGTTCCAGGAAAAAGCCACATTGGCGGTGGTAAAAATGATCGAAGTGAAATTGTCGCAGGGCGCCAAACCGGGGCATGGCGGCATTTTGCCAGCGGCCAAATTGACCGAGGAAATTGCCCGGATCAGGCATGTACCGATGGGCAAAGATGTCATTTCACCTGCGGCGCATACGTCTTTTTCCACACCCAAGGGCCTGCTTGAGTTTGTTCGGAAATTGCGCCGTTTGTCGGGTGGAAAACCGGTTGGATTCAAATTATGCGTTGGCAAAAAAGATGATTTTCTTGGCATTTGTAAAGCCATGCTGGAAACCGGCATCACGCCTGATTTCATCACCGTCGATGGTGGTGAAGGTGGTACCGGGGCAGCACCAACGGAGTTGACCAATTCGGTCGGCACTCCATTGCGTGATGCATTGATATTTGTCAACCAGGCGTTGATCGGCACTGGATTGAGAGACAGGATTCGCGTCATCGCATCGGGCAAGATTTTCTCCGCATTCCACTTGTTGAGGGTCGTTGCCTTGGGGGCTGATACCGCTAATTCCGCCCGTGGCATGATGTTTTCCCTGGGGTGTGTTCAAGCCCGCTCTTGTAACACCGACCGTTGTCCCACCGGCATAACGACCCAGAACCCTTCCAGAAACAAGGCGCTGGTGGTCGAAGACAAGAGCAGACGGGTGGCGAATTTTCATCGTGAAATGATAGTAAACCTGGTTGAGCTGTTGGCAGTATGCGGCTTGAACAGCCTGGAAGAACTGGAACCCAAACACATCAATCAGCGGGTCAAGGGAACCGTGATCAAAAACTATGCCGAACTGTACCCACGCATTACCAACGGTTGTCTCTTATCGCAAGCCGATGTCCCGGATAGCTGGCAGAGGGACTGGGAAATGGCCAGTGCCGATCACTGGTAGCTGGCTACTGTAGTGCACTGTGGATAGTGGCCTCACGGATCACTTCCAGCGGGCGAAAGCCGGCAAACAATGGGTAAATAAGGATACAGGCAGTCAGTCTGTTGATTATTTTTTGCACAGTTTTCTCGCACTCGACCGCAGCTGGTGCTACAGTGTGAACAGGAAATGGATTTCCTGGAGGAAAGTTGTTATGGAAAACACCCGCAAATCAACGGCATCCGCCGCTGTGAGTATTGGGCAAGACCCCGAAAAAACCAATGTGGCATTCGAAGATGCGTTTATCGCATACATGGATGATTCCACTGAGGGGTCAGAGTTGCAAGCTGCACAGCAACACGAAAACCTGACGACCTCGGCCCGGGCGCTCGACCGGTGGTTCAAGGAACGCCAAAAGAACCAGGTTACGCCCCGCCTGTTGGAAGTACCCAATGAAGTGCTCGTCTCCAATGGTGGACCTTTGCAGATTACCGGCAATATCACCTTGGTTCACGAGGACGGAAGGGTTCAATACGCCAACCACCTGAGCCTGTGTCGCTGTGGACATTCCCGTTCCAAGCCGGTGTGTGATGACCAGCACGTGGACATGGAGTTTCTCAA
>JADFKH010000159.1 GCA_022565025.1 Pseudomonadota bacterium | reverse complement strand
GGTTGCTGAGAGCCTGGGCGGTTGTTTCCTGGTGATGCTGGATCTCCGCCGCCCGCCCCATGAGGTGATTCGTCGCGTCCACGATCTGCTTCTGACGCACCTCGAGATTGTCGAGCTGGTTTTTCGTCTCGACTGGTCCTACCGGGATAAAATGTTCGGGCAACCCTTTAATAACGTCCCGATCACCGATATTGACAGCCGCACGGTGATCAACTTCGATATCGCCTATCACGCGCCGGGTGGCAACTGGCTGCTGGGGTTGTATGGTCGGAACGTCACGGATGAAAAATACGACAACGCGCGGATACTGCCAGTCGACTACGTGCTGCAAATTCTCAACAACGACCGCAGCGAGTTCGGTTTGCGTTTCATGTACAACTTCGGTTTGTAAGCGTTTTCAGGCCTGATACTAAAACCGGCGGCCTGAGCCGCCGGTTTTTTTAATCGAAACAACGTTCAAACGAGCGCAACGCAGGGGGCAATTGCCATCAAAATATGCCTCGCCCTTTTAACCTGTTCATAAAAAATCAGCCAGTTCTTCCGGCCGGGAAATAACTATATCAGGCTGATGCCCCCATTCTTCAGGCTCCGCACCACTGTATAAAACTGCAATTGAAATTACCGTATTGGAGCCATCGATATCACTTGAGATGTTGCGCGCAAACATGACATCCACTTCGTGGTCGCCGATCACCAACAGGGTTTTGTTTCTGACTTCGCCAAATATTCGGTCGAGACAGATCAATCCGGCGTCTGAAGCTGGCTTTTGCCGGTTAAAAGGGACCTCTTCGTAGCCGACAACGAGCTTGAAATACGAAGTGATTAATACCGTGTCCAGCAAGGCCAGGATGTTGGCCGCCGAGTTTTGCGAACAAATGCCATGCGGAATGTGTGCAAACATCCGAATCACGTCAATAATCCCGTCAAACAGTGCTACGGGCGTCGTGTTACGCCGTTGATGCTTGCTCCACAGTGCACCGGCAAGTTCCGCCTCTTCGTGGGTGAGTCCGAAAAAACTGATGTACAGGTCCCGCCAATTTTCAGCGGCATGGTTGGCATCGTGATACCTCGATTCGCTTTTCAGGTACTCGGGCAGGCTGTCGCCCAAAAGATGGGGAGCAACCTCGCGCAGGATGTCTTTGGTGACACTGATATTCTTGGGGGCGGATTTAACGAGCGTCCCGTCATAATCCCACAAAATGGCGTCAATCGTCATAAAATGCCCCAAACACAGAGCCGAGCCTGGATCTTACTTTCCAATAATTCTTTGGCCACCCTGTCGACAGTTTTTTTGTCACTGAAATACCTCTCTGGCTAAGCCTGGCTCCGCAGGCAGTCGGCAATCAGGCTCGGCATTTTGAACTTAAGTACCGACCCGGTTTGAAGCTGACTTTGAAGTATAATCAATCCCTGCATTTCAGATGACTCCAATGCCATTGATCACGCTCAAAAACCTCAGCCTGAGTTATGGCACTCCGCCCTTGCTGGATGCTGTTAATTTACAGATTGATGCCAATGAAAGGGTCTGTTTACTCGGGCGCAATGGCGCGGGTAAATCGACGCTATTGAGACTCATCAATGGTGAAATCCAGGCGGACGACGGCAGTATCACCATCGCGCAGGGTATTCGGGTTGCCAAACTCAACCAGGAAGTACCAACAGATCTCGCTGGCACGGTCAACGAGGTTGTCGCCGACGGGCTGAATAAAGCTGGGAAACTGTTACAGCGTTACTACCATTTACTCCATGAAATCACGTTGGGGCATGAAAACACAATGGGTGGGGGTGAACAACTGCTTAATCAGCTGGGTGAATGTCAGCACCAACTCGAAGCGGAAGGTGGTTGGGAAATTTCACAGCGCTTGGAAGTCGTCAATTCAAAACTTCAACTCGATGGCGACACCGATTTCAAGGCTTTGTCAGGTGGTTTGAAACGCCGGGTATTACTCGCCCGCGCCCTGGTCAACCAACCCGACTTGTTACTGCTGGATGAACCAACCAACCATCTGGATATTGAATCCATCATCTGGCTGGAAAAGTTCCTGCTGGACTGGAAAGGCAGCCTGCTGTTTATCAGTCATGACCGTGTTTTTCTGCAAAAACTCGCCACCCGAATTGTTGAAATCGATCGCGGTAAACTGACGAATTGGCCCGGTGACTATCCGACCTACGTCAGCCGTAAGCGCAAAGCGCTGGAAGATGAAGAAAAAGAAAATACCCTGTTTGATAAAAAACTCGCCCAGGAGGAAATCTGGATCCGGCAGGGCATCAAGGCTCGCCGCACGCGTAACGAAGGCCGGGTCCGAGCTCTGGAGGACTTACGCCGCGAACGGGCTAAAAGGCGTAGTGTCGCCGGCAGCGCCAATGTCCGGATACAGGCGGCGGATAAGTCCGGGAAAATCGTACTGGAAGCAGACAACATCAGCTATGCATGGGATGATAATTCTGTGCTCCAGGATTTTAGCACCACCATCATGCGGGGCGATAAAGTCGGTATCATCGGGCCCAATGCTGCAGGAAAAACCACGCTGATTCGTCTGTTGCTGGGTGACCTACAGCCCCAATCAGGTACGGTAAAACCTGGCACCAAACTGAAAGTCGCCTACTTCGACCAACACCGGGCGGTACTGGATGAAGAAAAAAGCGTGCAGGACAATATCGCCGATGGCAGCGATACGGTTAACATCAACGGCAAAGACCGGCATGTAATTTCTTATTTACGGGATTTTCTGTTTGCCCCTGACCGCGCACGGCAACCGGTCAGTGCCCTGTCTGGTGGTGAGCGTAATCGTCTGTTGATGGCACGCCTGTTCAGCCGCCCTTCAAATGTATTGGTACTCGATGAACCTACCAATGATCTCGATTCCGACACGCTCGACCTGCTCGAAGAACGCCTGATCGAATATCCAGGTACCGTACTGCTGATTTCACACGATCGTGCATTCCTGGACCACGTGGTCACATCCACCATCGTTTTTGAAGGCCATGGTGAAGTGAATGAATACATCGGGGGTTACGAAGACTGGTTACGTCAGTCCAGGCCACCTGCCACAGAAACCCAAAAGACCAAAAAAAACAAATCAGGAAAATCGGGTAAAAAGCCAGGTAATATTCTGGGCAAAAATGCCAACAAACTGAGTTACACAGAACGTCGGGAACTCGGTAAATTGCCGGCAAAACTGGAAAAACTCGAAGAGCAGCAGAAACGACTACACGACCACATGGCCCAAGCAGGTTTTTACCAGCAGGATAAAGCCCAAATCACCCGGATTCAGCAACAACTGGCTGAATTTGATGCGGAACTGGAAACCGCCTTTCTTCGTTGGCAAGAACTGGAAGAAAAAGCCAATTAGATCGCATATCGCACGATTATTCCGGTTTTTATTGCACATTGGCACAAAAATGACAGTATAATGTCATCATGACAGTATACTTTCTATTGGAGTATGAATGACAAAAGCAAGACTTTCGCCAACGGGAGTGGCAATGACGGAGTTGATTTTGAAGTTATTCCGGGTGAACGGGCTGATCCTCTTGGCGGGGGACCGCCTGACCAAAGATCATGGATTGACCAGCGCTCGCTGGCAGGTAATGGGTGCACTCGCCGATGGCCCGCTGACGGTGGCGCATATAGCGCGTAACATGGGACTCAAACGGCAAAGTGTTCAACGCCTGGTCAATGTGCTTGCGCAGCAGGGACTCATGATGTTGGTTGACAACCCGCACCATCGCCGTGCCAGGCTCGTCCGGCTTACTGCAACGGGCCGGAACCAATATGAGCAGATCTCTCAGCTCCAGGCGCATTGGGTTAACAACATCAGCGAGGGACTTGATGTAACAGACCTCAAGCTGGCGTTCAAACAACTCCGCACTATCGAAGAGCGTTTAAAATAGTGAAACCTCACCTTCTGTTGCTCATGGCGCTGACCACCGTTAGTGTGTGTGCCGACCCTCCCGGTGTCTCCTACTCCCCGGAGCTACGCCAGCAGCTTGCCGGCGGCCTGCAGTCACATGGCAAGGACTACCGGGCCAGGACCAGGCACCTGGACGAAGACGGTCGGCCGCTGTATACCAACCGATTGATCCTGCAGGACTCCCCCTACCTGCTGCAACATGCCCACAATCCGGTGAACTGGCATCCCTGGGGGCCGCAGGCGTTTGCACAGGCAAAACGAGAGAACAGGCTCGTATTCCTGTCCATTGGCTACTCCACTTGTCACTGGTGTCACGTTATGGAGCACGAAAGCTTCGAAGACGAGGCCGTCGCAGAATTTCTCAATACCCACTTTGTCGCGATCAAGGTGGACCGCGAACAACGTCCGGATATCGACAAGATTTACATGACCGCGGTGCAGATGATCGCCGGACGCGGGGGCTGGCCGATGTCCTCATTCCTCACCGCCGATGGCAAGACGTTTCATGCAGGCACGTATTATCCGCGTGACCGGTTCATGAGTCTGCTGCAGCAGGTGGTCAAGGCCTGGAATGAAAATCGAGCCGGAATCCTGGCACAGGCTGAAAAGATTTCAGACGGTGTCCAGCGCTTTCTCGACCAAGCCCAGACCGCAGGCGAACTGGCAAGCGCAGCGCCCGCTCTTGCGGTGCAGCGGCTGAAACAACGGCACGACGAATCGCATGGCGGTTTCAGCCCGGCACCGAAGTTCCCCAATGAACCGGATTACCTGTTTCTGATTGACTACGCCCGGCGCGAAGCGGACCAGGAACTGAGCCAACTGATCCGCTTCGATCTCGATGCCATGGCACGAGGCGGCATATACGACCAGGTGGGCGGCGGCTTCCACCGCTACTCTACCGATCAGGACTGGCTGGTGCCGCACTTCGAGAAAATGCTTTACAACCAGGCGCAACTGTCACGGGTCTATCTGCAGGCGGCCAGCCTGACCGGGAGTCCCCAATTCAACCGCGTTGCCAGCCAGACGCTGGATTATGTGCTGCGCGACATGCGCTCTCCCGATGGCGGCTTTTATTCGGCGACCGATGCCGACAGCGAAGGCCATGAGGGGGTGTTTTTCCTGTGGACACAAGATCAAATTCGCGCGGCCCTGGCCGGGCCGGATGCGGAACTGGCCATCCGTCTTTTCAAGCTCAGTGAGTCCGGCAATTTCGAAGGCTCGAACATCTTGAATTTGTCAGCGCCTTTGGGCAAACAAACCCCTGCGGGGCAATCGCGTGACGAATTCCTGCGCCAGGTTGACCGCATACGCTCCGAACTTTATGCCGCCCGGGAGGAGCGCATTCACCCACTGCGTGACGAAAAAATTGTCACAGCCTGGAACGCAATGATGATCATGGCTTTGGCCGAAGCCGCCGAACTTCCCGCGGGCGAAGCTTATGCAGATGCTGCGCTAAAGGCCGGAAATTACATCTGGACCAACAACCGTGATCACGATGGCAAATTATGGCGCGCCAGCCTCAACGGCCGTTCATCCGTAGCCGGCGTGCAGGAAGACTATGCCTGGCTGGCGGATGCTTTTATCAGCCTGTATGACCTAAGCCATCACGACCTTTGGCTGGAGCGCGCCCGCAGCCTGCTTGAACGCATGCAGGGCCAGTTCTGGGATCGGGCCAATGGCGGGTATTTCATGAGCGCCCCCCGGGACGATGCCGCCCCGGCCATGGGCCGGCCCAAGGACATCACTGATGGCGCATTGCCTGCAGGCAATGCAGCAGCCCTACACGCAATGGCCCGCCTGGCGCGGCGGCCAGCGGAGAAAGGTCAATTCCTGGAACTCGACGCACGGGCCAATGCTTTGATCACCGCTTTCGCCAACACCGTCAACCGCAACCCTTCCGCCTTCCCCTACTTTCTGTTGGCTGCCCGGGTACAGGCCGATGGCCAGTCCGGGTCAAAACAATACGCAGCCCACGGTGGCATTGCCCTCAGCGGGCGGGTGCAGAACCATCAATTAACACTCAACATTGAGATCCAGCCTGGCTGGCACATCAATGCCCACAAACCTTTATCCGACTATCTGATCCCAACCGTGCTGCAAGCCGCTGAGCAGAACACAACCTGGAACTTATCCGCAGTGTCCTACCCTCCTCCAGTGAAGAAAACCCTGGGATTTCAGAGCGAAGAACTGGCCTTGTACGAGGGCAACATCAGCCTGAAAGCGGCTTTAAATGCAAGGATTCCAGCGCCAGAGGGGGGCCTGTTGAGACTCACATTGCGCCTGCAAGCCTGTGACGATGAAATCTGCCTGCCGCCTGAGCTGCTGGAACTGCAAATACCGGTACCACAAACACGCCAGTAAGGGGCGCTCTTCGGGCGAATGGTTGCCAGTGCAAAAAATCACCACGACAGACCCTTCAATCGGGATTGAACCTGTTGTTGTATCTGACGATCGGCGGTGTAGTCACCATCCATGGGGACAATAGTGATGAAACCGTTGGCATACGCAGTGACATCAGAGTCGTGTTGCTGTTCACTATTTATTCCATCAACAGGATCCAATTTAATAACGAAGATTTCCTCTCCTTCGCGTTTTATCCGCTCATAGGTGATCTTAATTTTGGTGTCGTATCCCTGGGTAAATTGTCTAACACCCTTGATGTCTTTGGGTAAGAGTGGCGGTTAGTT
>JADFKH010000158.1 GCA_022565025.1 Pseudomonadota bacterium | reverse complement strand
ATGGTTTGAGTCTCCTCAGACTCGCCGGTGACTGGTGGCTCTAGTTAGGCAGCTACCCCCTCTTTTATAGCTTGTTCAGCCTTGTCCTTGACTTCACGCAGTGGATCAGTGTCGCCACCCAGGTCGGAAACCACCGTGTCAGGACTGCCACGACGGCTCATAAACCAGCCCGCAACCACCGCCACGAGCACTAGTAGTCCCAACAGCCAAAGCGAAAATCGAATGTACCAGGGCTCTTCGGGCGTTGGAGAAGACACAACTATCGGCGCAGCAGTTTGCGAATCGCCCAGCCTTTCCTCCCGCAGACGTTCCTCCATGCCGACCAGATTTTTATCTTCCACAGTACCTTCACGGCTTTCGCCCAGTTGGCCTTCAAGCTCCTTCAGACGCTGTTCCAGGTAAGTATTCTGCTGCTGTTGATTGATCAGTTCTTCTTCTTTACGGGATAGCTCCTCACGCAACGCCTGTGCTGATACCGCATCATCCGCTGCTGCCTCCGATTCCTCAAGGCCGTAAGTACTGTCCAAAGGAATGTCTTCAGATGGCGGAATCAGTTCCAATTGACTTGGGGCCAAATCAGTTGGCAATTCAGACGGAAGCAATTCTTCGCTCCGAGCAGCCTCTATTGCAATACTTTCCTCGGCAAGTAAAGGAACAATGGGTCTGGCCAGGTTTATACTCCGTCGCAACTCGAACGCATCGATTTGTTTCTGGACCTCGCTATTGGCCACAGCAAAAGAGATTGAATTGATGTCATCCCTCTGCGGCATGCGTAAAATTGCCCCGCGCTGCAAAAGATTGATGTTGTTACTGGAAAACGCCTGGGGGTTTTGGCGCTGGATGGCCAGCATCACCTTGTTAATGTTGAGCCCGCGTCCGGCAGACCAGTCCATTGCAATGCGCCACAGGGTGTCTCCACTTTGCACCGGGCCGTATTCATCCGTTCCCAAAATAGCTGCATCGCCCACAGTTGTAATGGCAGGCGCAGGAGTGGGCACAGTTGTCCTCTCAGCTTCTATGCGGGGCGCAGGAGCACGCTGACTGTAAGTCGGAGGGTCCAGGAACAGCGTGTATTCCCGCAACATGCGTCCACTGGACCAGTTCACCTCGAGGATCAAACGCACAACTGGATTATTGATGTCTAATTTACTGTTAACTGCTATGTAGGCGTTCCCGTCCAAATCCCCGTCCAATCCAATAACCGAAAACTGCAAGGGCACGGAAACATCATCACGGCTCGCACCGATCAACTCGTAGTCTGCAGCAGAAGCCAGGCTGACGCGTAGCGAAGCCAGGTCGTCCGAGGGGCCGGTAATGAGCTCGATTTTGACTTCAAGCGGCTGACCCAGGAAAGATTCGACCTTCGCTTCCCCCAGCCCAAGTGACCAGGCTACCTGGCTCAAAGCAAGCATCGATGCCCCCAACATGGCGTTGGTGCAAAAGTGGTTTCTGTTGTTCATGGGTCCCTCCATCTTTCCCTGACTTATAGAAGAACAGGATTTATGTGTCGGACATAACGCTGTTCAAGGCATCATGCCAAAGGTAGTTTACCAAAGTGGCTTGTGATCAAGCAGATTTTACGTTCGCAGCGACCATGTTTCCACCCAAAAGACGGTTTTTTTCAAGAACATCCATAATCTGGATAGCGTTCAGAGCGGCGCCTTTGCGTATATTGTCAGCAACAACCCACATGTCGATGCCACGAGGATGGCTCAGGTCACGTCGCAATCTTCCAACATACACGGGATCTTTGCCGGCAGCATGGGTAACCGGCGTGGGATGAATCATATCCCTGCCTTCGAGCAATTCCACGCCTTCCGCCTCTTTTAGCAGTTTCCTGACTCGTTCAATGCTGATGTCTTCGCGGGTTTCAAAATGCACCGCTTCGGCGTGGCCGAAAAAGACCGGCACCCGGACCGCTGTTGCGTTGACCAGCACACTTGGATCTTCGAATATCTTCTGTGTTTCCCACAGCATCTTCATTTCTTCCCGCGTGTAGCCGTTATCCATCATTTCGTCGATTTGCGGTAAAACGTTAAATGCGATGGGCTGGGCAAATTTGCTGACATCGGGTTCCTTGAAATTCAGCCTCTGGGCAGTTTGAATCGCAAGTTCCTTCAGCCCGCTACGTCCGGCGCCAGAAACCGACTGGTAAGTAGCCACGTTAATTCTGGAAATACCCGCCGCCCTGTATACAGGCGCCAGCGCAACGATCATCTGGATCGTCGAGCAATTGGGGTTGGCGATAATGCAACCGCCTGACAGGCCGTCCAGGACATGGGCATTCACTTCCGGAATAACCAGCGGAATGTCGTCGTCATAACGGAAAGCGGATGTATTGTCGATAACGATGGCGCCTGCAGCAGCCGCTTTTGGCGCAAATTCCTCGCTGACGGAAGCACCGGCTGAAAACAGCGCATAATCCACCTTGGAAAAATCAAAATCTGCGAGAATTTTGATGGTCAGTTGTGCGTTGCCGAACTCAACGTCCTCACCCGCGGAACGTTCGCTGGCAAGGGCTGCAACGTGATCTGTCCGGTAACCCCTCGCAGCGAGAATGGACAACATTACTTCACCTACGGCGCCACTGGCTCCGACCACTGCAATATTCAGCTTTCGTTTCATGTGCAAAATTATAGTGTAATTTTATTTGTTGTTTAACCGTTTTTTATCCGTTCTGCGCTCGATGGCGTAAAACATGATCCATCAACACCAGCGCCAGCATGGCCTCTACAATGGGAGTTGCTCGAATTCCGACACATGGGTCATGGCGGCCATGCGTGACAACCTCCACTTCATTGCCGTCAATATCCAGTCCCCTGCAGGGAATTCTGAGGCTGGATGTCGGTTTGAAGGCGGTGCTGACCAGCACATCCTGGCCGCTCGATATTCCACCGAGGATACCCCCTGCATGGTTGCTTAGAAAGCCTTCCTTGGTCATTTCATCGCGGTGCTGGGTACCCTTTTGCGCAATGCAGTCAAAACCAGCACCGATTTCAACCCCTTTTGCTGCATTGATGCTCATCATGGCACTGGCCAGGTCCGCATCAAGTTTGCCGTACACCGGTGCGCCCAGGCCGACTGGCACGTTACGTGCCACGACATTCACCCGCGCCCCAACTGAATCACCCGACTTGCGTAGAGCATCCATGAACGACTCGAGTTCGGGCACCTTATCCGGATCAGGGCAGAAAAACGGATTGTCCTCTATCGTCTCCCAGCGCATGTTTTTATCTGTCCTGATTGGCCCTAATTGGGCCAGCCAACCCTGGATCTCCACACCGTGGTTCACCTTGAGCCACTTTCGGGCGATGGCGCCGGCCGCCACCCGCATGGTGGTTTCCCGCGCAGAAGAGCGCCCTCCACCGCGATAGTCCCTCAGACCATACTTCTTCCAATAGGTGAAATCTGCATGCCCCGGTCGGAACTGACGCTTGATATTCTCGTAATCCTTGGATTTTGCATCCGTATTCTCAATCAACAGGGCAATTGGGGTGCCCGTGGTCTTGCCTTTGAAAACGCCGGACAGGATCTGTACATCGTCTTTTTCCCGGCGCTGGGACGTATACCTGGATTTTCCAGTGGCTCGGCGCACGAGCTGCACCTTAATTTCCGTTGCATCGATTTCCAGCCCCGGGGGGCAGCCATCAATCACGCAGCCTATCGCAGGGCCATGGCTTTCACCAAATGTAGTAAACCGGAACAGGTGCCCGAACGTGTTATGTGACATTTTTTCTTTCCTCTAATAGAGCTGCCGATTGTGGGTGAGCATGCTCCAGTTCCTCACGCGTCAAGATAAAAACACCCGAACCGCCATGACTAAAGTCCAGCCAGAGAAAGGGCAGTTCCGGCACCAGCGCAAGCAACCGTTCTTCGCTTTCACCCACCTCACATACCAACACACCATTTTCCGCTAGAAAACGCGGCGCATCCACCAGGATGGACAAGGTGGCGTTCAGCCCGTCACTCCCTGAAACCAATCCCAAAACCGGTTCTGCCCGGTACTCTTCAGGCAAGGCATCGATCGATTCTACGGGAACGTAAGGCGGGTTCGCCACGATTAGATCATAACGGCAGGCGGGCAGAGAGTGGAACAAATCCGACTCGATCAGATTCACACGCTCACCCACACCATGTCTGGCGACATTGCGGGCGGCAATTTCGAGCGCCTCCTTGGAGATGTCCACAGCATCGACCTGGGTCCAGGGCAAGTACCATGCAATAGCGATCGCGATGCAGCCGCTGCCGGTACACATGTCCAGCACCCGGCCTGCGCTGGTGGGGTCTAGCCAGGGCTGGAACTGGTCCAGAACGAGTTCAGCGATGGGTGAGCGCGGAACCAGGGCAGCACGGCCGGATTCGAACTCGAGCCCGGCAAAACGGGCGCTACCGGTCAGGTAAGCCAGGGGTAGTTTTAGGGTAATGCGGGCATCCAGCAATTCCCTGAGCTGTTTTTCCTCATGCTCGTCAAGTTCCCTGCCGCAGTCATCGAAACTGCCATCCAACATGGCGCTGATGGCATGCAGGACCAGCCAGGCTGCCTCATCACGAGCGTTATCGGTGCCGTGGCCGAAATGAAGATCTGCGCCAAGCAGTTGCTTGTTTACCCACTCGGTCCATTGTGCAACATTCATCTTCAAAGTCCAATATTTTGCTCTGCAGGGTTTTTCATTAAGACCGGTCGAAGTATAATCGAGGTTTCACTGCAGATTGGTTCTGATTTGACCTCCAACAGTTTCAATATTCGGTTGTTAGCCATGGCTGTCCTGATTGCAGCTTTGAGTGCGGTCGGTGGTGTTGCGTTCTGGAATTTGACCCAGGCTCGTAGCCAGTCGTCATTTTCATCACTGCTGGTGCTGCCCCACGCTCGTGTAATTGCAGATTTCAGGCTTACTGATCACCATTCGCAGCCCTTTTCTCTTACCGACCTGCGCGGCAAGTGGTCACTGATTTTCTTCGGCTTCGTAAATTGCCCCGATGTCTGTCCCGGAACACTTTTTGAACTGCAAAAGGTCAATGAAACCCTGCAACAAGCGTTACAGGCAGCAACGGACCAACCACAAATTCTCTTTATTTCGGTGGACCCGGAACGAGATACACCCGCTAAACTGGAGCAGTACCTATCGTACTTCGACCCCGAGTTTATCGGCATCACAGGGGATCAGCTACAGCTAATGCCGCTTACCCTCCAACTAGGAATCGCCTACCGGATCGAGGAACACGACCCTGGAACGCCGCAATACGATGTTGCTCATTCCGCCAGTATCCTGTTGACGGATCCGGAAGGCCGGCTTTACGGGGTATTCCCGGCGCCTCATGATGCGGAAAAGATCTCAGCGGATCTGCTGGCGGTCATCGAGGGCTAATCTCCGTGGGTTTACTCAAGAGCATCCTCGCCGGTATCCAGTACCTGCTTCCGCATCACCTGCTTTCCAGCGTGGTGCACTGGTTCTTGCGAATCCGGGTCAAGCCGATAAAAAACCTACAAATCGCATTGATCAGTGAGGTGGCGGGTGTTGACTGGAGCGAATCAAAACTGAAATCCGCATCTGATTTTGATTGTTTCAATACCTTTTTTACTCGCGAACTGGCGGCAGGCGCCAGGCCGATTGACCCGGATCCTAACTCATTTGTTGCACCCAGCGACGGTAAAATAAGTCAGTGCGGCAGATTGACGAACAACCGGATAATGCAGGCCAAAGGACAACACTATTCGCTTAGAATCCTGCTTGCCAATGATCCGGCCGCCAGCGATTTCCACAACGGATTCTTCCATACCATTTACCTGGCGCCGCGCAATTATCACCGCGTGCACATGCCGATGAGTGGCCATCTGCAACGCATGATTCACGTACCGGGACGGTTGTTCAGCGTTGCACCCTATAGCGTGCAACGTGTGCCCGGGCTCTTCACCCGTAATGAGCGCGTGATCAGCTTGTTCGAGACCAGCCACGGGCCCATGGCCCTCATCCTGATCGGCGCCATGCTGGTATCGAGCATGGAGACCACCTGGTCGGGTGTCATCACTCCCCCCAGGGGTAAACGGGTCACAACGGACGACTGGAGCAGACGGGATGTCCGTCTCGAAAAAGGCCAGGAAATGGGCCGCTTCAATATGGGCTCAACCGTGATCCTGTTGCTGCCTGCCGGTGCAGTTTCCACGCTGGCAGACTACGGCACGGAAGACATTGTGGTCATGGGCCAGAAACTCGGCCGTCTCACCTAGCACCACTGGGGTTACCAACCGCACTGCCTTGCGGCATTTTGTTGGTCGAGCCACGTCTTGAGCGGTGCGAAGTAGTCCAGGATTGCGGTGGCATCCATTTGCGATGTTCCGATCATGGCTTCAAGCGCTTCCGGCCAGGGTTTGCTTCGGCCCATTTCCAGCATGGCGTTGAGGCGTTCTCCGGCCTGGCGGCTGCCGTAGATTGAGCAGCGATGGACCGGGCCCTCATCACCTGCAATTTCACACAACGCGCGGTGGAACTGAAACTGCAGGATATGCGCGAGGAAATAGCGTGTGTAGGGCGTGTTTCCCGGCACGTGGTATTTCGCTCCCGGATCAAATGCATCTGCTGTCCTTTTGGCACGAGCTGCCACGCCCTGATATTGCTCACGTAAT
>JADFKH010000157.1 GCA_022565025.1 Pseudomonadota bacterium | reverse complement strand
CCAAATGGCGGCCGAGGGAATCAGGCCCGCATTGATAGAAAATGCGGCCCATGCGGTGGGAATGCGCAGCGGGCCGCTCGAACTTGCGAATGAAAATGCAGATCACTATCCTTCGAATCAAGAGCTGGTGGATGTTGACCGGGTGCAGCAACGGTTAATGTGTGCACAAGCGCTTGCCGCTGCCGACAGTTGGGAAAACGGTCTGACCGACCCGGTTAAAGCCGACCTGGTTTCAATCCTGGGTTGGGGATTTCCCAGCTACACCGGTGGAGTTTTGTCCTATATCGACACCATGGGAATAAATGCGTTTATTTCCCTGTGCGATCAGTTGAGTGAGCGCACCAGTGCCGCTTTCAATCCATCCGACTGGTTACGCCAGCGGGCCCAGGAAAACAATCGAGTCTATCCATCTACCAACTGAAGCCATGAACCCCACCTTATATAGCAATGCCGGAGTATTGAAATGAAGATTTGTGTACCCACCGTCTTACTCGCATTACTTGCAGCTGCATTCACTATTTCCTGCTCGGATTCCGGTAACGGTGGAGCACCCGAAACCGGAACAATGGAAACAGTCGTGGCTGAAGATGTGACCGCTGAACAGCCTCATCCGGGTGAGGCGCCCTACCAGGCCAACTGCGCAGCTTGTCATGATCAAGTGATGTACAAGGCGCCCAGCCGCTTTTTTGTCAGCATGATGGGGGCACAAAATATTCTCAAGGCCATGAATGGTGGATTGATGTCCAAGCAAGCGGCAAATATCAGTGCACAAGACCGCCGCGCAATCGCCGAATACATTGCCGGCCACAGCCTGGATGATGTCGTTGAAGCCAGCCAGCCACCGGCTTGCGATTCGGAACATGGTTTTGATCCGTCCGTCACTCCGGTCTCCAGTGGTTGGGGAGTTGATGCCAAAAACACCCGTTTTCAACCGCAGCGGTCCGGCGGGCTCAGCGCCACCGATGTGCCGGCGCTGGAAGTCAAGTGGGCGTTTGCCTACCCCAACGCAATCAAGGCTCGTTCTCAACCGGGCTTTGGTGGCGGCGCCATTTATTTTGGCAGCCAGGATGGAACGGTGCGGGCACTCGACGCGAAAACCGGTTGTCTGCGTTGGGCGTTCAAGGCTTCAGCGGAAGTGCGCACCGCGATCGTTATTTCGCCGTGGTCTGCTGACGACCTTGATGCGGATCCCACCCTGTATTTCGGTGATCTGCTGGCGCGCGCCTATGCCATCAGCGCCCGGACCGGTGAATTGCGCTGGATGAAACGAGTAGACGATCATCGCGACGCCACCATCACCGGCACACCAAGCCTGGTCGAGGGGCGTCTTTACGTTCCGGTTTCCTCGCTGGAAGTGGTGGCCGCACTTGACCCCGGCTATTCCTGCTGCACTTTCCGTGGTTCGCTGGTGGCGCTGGACGCCGAATCCGGCGAGCAAATATGGAAATCATGGACCATCGATCAAGAACCCTCAGACGCAGGCAAAACCAGCGCAGGCACCACCATATTGGCGCCCTCCGGAGCGCCGATCTGGAACAGTCCGGCCGTTGACCTGGAGCGGGGGCGATTGTACGCAGGAACGGGAGAAAATTATTCCTCTCCAGCCGATGGAAACTCGGATGCCATTATTGCTTTCGATATGGAAACAGGTGCGAAAATCTGGGTGAGCCAGCAAACCAAGGGGGATGCATGGAATACCGGCTGCCTGATTGAGTTCACGACGGATGATGCCAACTGTCCGGTGGAAAACGGTCCGGACTATGATTTTGCATCCTCCCCCATGCTGTTGACGCTTGCAGATGGACGAAATGTCGTCATCGGAGGCCAGAAATCCGGCGCGGTGATGGCCATTGATCCCGAGTCTGGCGAGAACCTGTGGAAGACCCAAGTAGGGCGCGGTGGGGTTCAGGGAGGCGTGCATTTCGGCATGGCGGTGGAAGGCAGCCGGATTTATGTACCCATCAATGACATGTTTTATCCCGAGGACCTGACCCGATACAAATTCAAGACTCCGCCCAAACCCGGCCTGTATGCGCTCGATGCTCAAACCGGCGAAGTTCTATGGTCTTCACCAGCGCCCGATGTCTGTGCTGATCTGCAAGACTGCGATCCCGGTATTTCTCATGCCATAACAGCCATTCCGGGTGCGGTCATTGCCGGCCACATGGATGGTTGGCTGCGGATTTACTCCGGTGAAAGTGGCGAGGTGTTGTGGGAACTCAATACCCTTCAGGATTTCGACACTGTGTCTGGCGAACAAGCACACGGCGGTTCATTCAGCGGCGGAGGCCCGAGCGTCGCCAACGGCATGATCTATGTGAATTCCGGCTATGGGATATACAACCACATGCCCGGAAACCTCTTACTGGCGATTGGGCCCAAGGAGTGACCAGGCCAGTACTTACTTCTCAACCGACCCACTCGAAAAACTGGAGGTCCATGTTGGCTGAATGATGAATGTCCGCCTGTTATGCAGCGGATCGGAAACGATCAACCAAGTAGTTGTACAGCCAAGCAAAAATGGCGCCTCCAATCAGGCCATCAACCAACCCCCAGGCCAAGCCGATAAAACTGCCGGTGGGGCTGATATTGTAGCCCCGGTAGACCGCGCCAATCATGGTGGCTTGCCCGGTCGCGCCGTCAAAAAAGATGATCCACCAAGTGCACAGGAACAGGCACAGGCCCCAGAACAAACCAACGGTAATAGCGAATGCCTTGATATTTAGTTTCATAGGTGCTCCTCAACAGCCGTCCATGGCGGACGATTCCCTTTTTCTTATTGCGCTATAGCTTATTATGGCGAAGCGCGCGGCGATATACTTTACTCGTCCAGATCGTAACTCGCGACGAGCTGTTCCACGCGGTTCCACATCTCGAGCGTGAGGTCCTTGCTGGTTAGGTTATAGATAATGTTCTTGAGGACTTTTCTCTCTTCATCATCAACCACACCATCAGCCAGTGCAATCTTGACGATCTGATCCAGCTCACCCACATCGAGCCTGCCGTCGTTACTGAAGCATTTAATGGTGCGGAATATCATTTCAGATGCGTCTGACATTTCACCCTGAACTCTTTCCTCTGCTAATCACCAAATGATAACCTTTATCTTCTGAAGCGCCTACATAACGGTCAAGATGCAACATGAAGAAAGTAAAAGCCCCAGCGGGGAACCGGGGCCAGCGGCGAGGTGAAAACCGCTGTATCTATCCTGCCTGATGCTGGCTCTGCGTTAGAATTAGCACATAATTTGGTCGGCAGGTGAGTCTAGCCGGCATATGCCGTGAAATCAGGCGACAAACCGGCAGCGGTACACTTTGTATTTCTTCCCAAACCTGAATTTCTCTTACATGTCATCGAAATCATTAAATAATCAAGTAAAGTCCAGCGGAACTCATGCAATATGCGGGCTAAGCAAAACGGTCCTGATTCAGTGATCTGTTGCCCATACATTAGTGAGGTGAAAAATGATAAATATCACACAGCCGGGAGATTTTCCGCTGACGGAAACATGGTCGTATATGGATGCGGCCAATGTCGCACTAATGCCCATGATCGCGGCCAGGGAGATTACGGAGTGGCAAACCGATGTTGCCCTAAACGGCGGCATTAATTTCAATGATCATGTCGAAGCCAAGGCATTTGACGGCTTGCGTTTGCAAGGGGCCAGGCTTTTTAATTGTAACCAGGACGATATTGCCGGCGGCTCAAGTTGTACCGAACTGTTGAGTTCAATCGCCTGGGCTGTGATGCCGCAAAAACATGAAAATGTGGTCAGCACGGATATCGTCTTTCCCAGCACCATCTATCCATTCACCCGCGTTTCTCATCACACCGGTTGTGAAATTCGCTTGGCCAGGGGGCATAACGGTTACGCAAGCTTTACAGGGATTGTGAAAAACATCGATAAAAATACGGCCGTTGTCTCCATTTCCCACGCTGAATATACCGGCGGACAACTGCATGACCTGGCGGCTTTGGCGGAAGCGGCTCATGCGCATGGTGCACTTCTGATCGTTGATGCAACTCAGTCTGCCGGCGCCATTCCTATCGATGCACCAGCGAGCGGTGCCGATGTCATTATCGCCGGTTCCTACAAGTGGTTGTGTGGACCATTTGGTGCTGCGGTGATGTACCTGGCGCCGCGATTGCAAAGCAAACTGGAGCCGGGTTTTGTTGGCTTCAGAAGCCATAAAGAAATGTGGAACTTAAGTCCTGACCGGCTTGAATACCCGGATACGGCAAAGAGATTTGAATCCAGCACCATGGCATTTGGATGCATCAAGGGACTGGAAAAATCGATCGAATATCTCGCTGATATCGGCATTCAGCGCATCTACGAGCATAATATTGCTCTGGCCGATCGACTCATTGAAGGGCTTGGCGGGCTCGATATCGAAGTCGTATCGCCGGTGAACAGCTCGGAACGGACGTCCATTGTCACCTGCCGAGTCACCGGTTTTGATCCGGTAGAAATAGTTAAAAATCTGCAAGAGCGCAACATTGTCGTCCATAAACGGCAAGAATTTATTCGATTTTCTCCGCATTTGTATAACGACGAAACCGATGTCGATCGGGCGATCACTGAGCTTCGCAGCATACTCAGGCGTTAGCGTCAGCATTAGCCCGCATATTGCACGAAGGATTCGGGTTTCAGAGTGTAACTGGCAAAGCAGCGTTTATTTTGCCCCTACTCGCCTTTCAATTGAATGCTTCTTGGTGGCATAGAAAGCCAAATTTGACAGCGCAGTCAATGTTTCGAAATTGCCCGGGAGACATCAAATATCAGTCCTTGCCGGTATTCTGATCAATCCTGGAAATCCACCAACTGCCGGGTGATTGTACGATCACAAAACCAACGGGGGATGCTGTAGGATTGCTTCTTCATGATCGAGTCCATTGGGAAATCCAGATGCGAAACTTGTTTATTATTATTTTGGCATGTTGCACTTGCCTGGCGTGCAGTGAAAAAGACACCGCGGAACCCGCGCTTTCCAATAAAACCACACCACCGGAGAACAGAAGCATAGAAGCCATTGCGGACGAATATCTCGCCGCCCTGCTTGAACGCCACCCCGAAATGGGCACCAATTACAGTCTTCCCGGTGCCCGGCATGACCGTCTGTTTGACAACTCCCCTCAGGCACTGACGGCCTGGCAGTCGCGCGAGGATGCGTGGCTGCAGGAGCTGGAGCGAGTCGATTCACCGCAACAGGTGGGCAGCCGTGACTGGGTAACATACGGAATCTTGCATGAAACACTAGCCGGTGAAAAAGCCTCCCGTTTGTGCCGGAGTGAGTTGTGGTCTGCAAGTACTGCGACCGCCTGGCATACCCGTGTGCCCTCATTGTTTGAGATTCAACCGGTCGACACACCTGAACTGCAACAACAGGCTTTGGATCGTCTGGGTGCGCTGGCAGGCTACATTGATACCGAAATTTCCAATTTGCGACAAGGGCTGGCCGAAGGATTCAGCGCACCCCGGTTAACGGTAGAAAAGGTACCATCCGGCGTACGCGCGCTGCTTGCAGATGACAGTCCGCTGCTAAACCCTGCAGTGCGTGTGCAAGACCCACAGTACACAACAAAAATCCGGGCTGTCTTTGACGCCGAAGCTGCACCAGCGATTGAGCGCTTTGCACATTTTCTGGAAAACGAATACCTGCCACAAGCCCGCGAAGAGATTGCTCTGAGCTTCAATCCGGATGGCGCGGCATGCTATCCGGCCCTGGTACGTTATTTTGCGACCATACAGCCTTCGGCAGAAGAAATTCACCAACTGGGTCTTAGCCAGATTGCCGGCATCCGTGCCGAGATGCAGGTGATTATCGATGTGCATTTCCAGGGAGAGAGCATCGAGTCATTGATGAAAAACCTCAATTCCGATCCGGACTACACTTTTGGCAGCCGCGAAGATGTTCTGAACTATGCACTGGCATCACTGGATGCTTCGAAGGCTGCTATGCCGGAAGTATTTGGGCGCCTACCCAAAGCTGATATGCTGATCAAGCCATACCCGGCCTACCGCGAAGCAGGCGGTACCGGTGAGTATCATTCTTCTTCAGAAGACGGCACCCGCCCCGGAATTTACTACATTGCCGTGGCCGACCCTACCCACCGTTCAATCGCCGGCCAGCAATCGGTGCTTTACCACGAGGGTTATCCCGGTCACCACCTCCAGGGCGCTATCGCACTTGAACTGGGCGACCGCGTTCACTCGATTGCCCGCTATTTGTGGAACTCGGGATTTGGTGAAGGCTGGGCGCTTTATTCGGAACGGCTCGCCGATGAACTGGGTCTCTATAGCGGGCCGCTGGACAGGATCGGTTTGTTGTCTGACCAGGCGGCACGGGCTGCACGGCTGGTCGTTGACAGCGGTCTGCATACCAGGGGATGGGGCCGGCAACAAGCGGTTGACTACATGCTCGCCAATACCGCCTGGCCACCGGTCGATATCGAGTCTGAAGTCAATCGATACATATCATGGCCCGGACAAGCCAACTCCTACATGTTGGGAATGCTGGAAATTCGCCGCTTGCGCAATCTTGCTGAAGCCGAACTGGGCCAGGATTTTGACATACGCGAAGATTCTGTTACGTTTGTGTTGAGGAACTCTTTAGGGGAAGATATCAGCGTATCTTC
>JADFKH010000156.1 GCA_022565025.1 Pseudomonadota bacterium | reverse complement strand
GATCAATCATCGTGCGCAAATCCGTAATCCCATGACGAACCATTGCGAGGCGTTCCGCACCCATTCCGAACGCGAATCCGGACAGGACACTTGAGTCGTATCCGACATGTTCGAACACCGCAGGATGGACCATTCCGCAACCGAGCAGCTCAATCCAACGACCCTTTGTATACGCATGCATCTCAGCGGATGGTTCGGTGAATGGGAAATAGTGAGGAATGAACTTGACCCTGGTGTCTGGTCCGAAAAATTGACGAGCGAACTCAGCGAGTGTGCCTTTGAGGTCGCCAAATGTGATGTTGTTGTCGACGGCAAGACCCTCGATTTGGTGAAAAACAGGGAGGTGCGTCGCATCTATGGCATCGGATCGAAACACCTTTCCCGGAACCACGATGTAGACAGGTGGGTCGTTCTTCTCCATGTGGCGTGCCTGCATAGGTGATGTGTGCGTGCGGAGGAGAACCTCGTCGGCGCTGTCTCCGTAGTTGAGGTAGAGCGTGTCGCTCTCGTGTCGTGACGGATGTGTCTCAGGGATATTGAGAGCTGTGAAGTTGTAGAACGATGTTTCTGCCTCTGGTCCCTGCACCATCTCGTAGCCGAGTGCCACAAATATGTCGACGATTTCGTCAATGGTTTGCTGGATGGGTCCCTTGGATTCGGTGGTGAGGAAAGCGCCGGCGCTTCCTTCTTGCGCCACAACGGCACCGTGTGGAGCACCGATAAGGACGGCATCATCCTCAACCTGCTGGCAGCGGAAATCACCGCCAAAACCGGTCGCGACCCTGGTGAACACTACCGGGACCTAACCGAAAAATTCGGCACCCCCGTATACGAACGTATCGATGCACCGGCCAACGCGGAGGAAAAAACCGTATTAAAGAATCTGTCAGCCGGCCAGGTCACAGCCACCGAATTGGCTGGAGAGCCCATTACGGCACGCCTGACCGAGGCACCGGGAAACGGCGCCGCCATCGGGGGGCTGAAAGTAGTAAGTGAAAATGGTTGGTTTGCTGCGCGCCCATCGGGCACGGAAGAGATATACAAAATCTACGCGGAAAGTTTCAGGGATGCAGACCACCTGGCAAGAATCCAGGACGAGGCCCGTGCCATCATCACCACCGCCCTGATGTAGGAGCCCGCCTGAAAGACCTGATCGCACCCCAATAGGCAAGCGCGCCACTCGCCACCAGGGACAAGCCAACGCCAATGGCCAGTATCATCTCACCGCTCATCTTACCGCCTCCTGTGCTGCGGCCATCGCCGAACGAACCACCGGCTTCCTCGATCGCCTGCTGATAAGGAATGGCATAAAAAATAATCATCAGGATGGCCAGCACCACACCTGACACCAGCACGGTTTTCGCCCAGGCAAGGGTCCGCCGCAACTTTATGGGATCGAGCTCCGATGCAGGCACTTCGTGCAATTGCACCCGACGTGCATGTTCCGTTCGTGATACTACTCCAAAACGCGAAACGACTTCGACCGTGAAGTAGCTCAACACAACACCCACCAAAATGGGATCGAAGATGACTGGCAACTCGATGATCCCGAGCAGGGAAACCAGGTTGGCGCCAATATTGCCAAGCAACCCGGCGACAATGCCCCAGAAGGCTCCACCTTCGGTGATGCGTTTACTCCATACACTCATGAAGGCCACCGGACCCCAGGAGGAGGCAAACAGCGTCCCGGCAAAATAGGTAATCCAGTACACGTATCCCTGCGGCACAAACCAGGCCAGAGCCAGTGCAACCAGGCCCATGTAAAAAACAGCGTAGCGGCTCGCTCGTAATCGTTTTTTGTCGTCGCCGCCGTGGCGTACAAAGATATCGTTGCTGGCGCTGAAGCCGATCAGGCTCAGGAACGTGGATGCCGATGACAGTCCAGCCGCCATGATCCCCGCCATCAACAGGACCCCGACCAATGTCGGCATGACGTTCATGGCTGCCCAGATCATGTTCTCCTGCGCAGGTTCAATATCGGGATTCAGTAAATTGATGGCAGCGCCGGACATTGACAGGACGATGTACAGCACCATAACGACGCCCGCAGTGATGGTGGCGGATCGTATCACCGTGTGCTCGTCTTTCGCCATCAGGTAGCGGCTGGCCTGCCAGGGACTGACCGCGACCACGATGCCCCAGGCCAGACCCAGGATGATGGCGTAGGTCAGCGATTCGAGTGGTGTTTTCCAGGTCTGATCGGGACCGGTCATGCCGTGCCAGGAAATGATGCCGGGTTTTGCCTCGTAGGTCGCCAGCGCCTTGATGGTGGCGAACCAGCCGCCTGAATCTCCAACGATATAGGCGAGACCGACAAAAGCTATGATGCCAAACAAGAGGAACATCATGGTGTCGGTGATGATTACGCCACGTGAACCGGAATATAAGGTAAACAGGGTATAGCTGGACCAGGCGATCAGCAGTGTGATTCCAAATGACAGGCCGGTCACCTCATTGATAATCGCCGCTGCACCCTGGCTTACGATCATCAGGTAGCCGGTACATCCCAGGATAATCGTAATTCCGGCCACGACCTGCACCCTCCGACTGTCGAAGCGCTGCCCGAAGTACTCCGCCACGGTCAGCGCCCGGCTACGGCGCAGGTACTTGCCGAAATAAAGCCCCCCGGCCACGTAGCCGACGCAGTTGATCGCCGTCAGCATAATGATCACCATGGGGAAGCCGCTGTAAGCCATGCCGGTTTCGCCCATGAACGCATTGGTGCTCATCAAGCTGGCAACCAGCGTACCGACAATCAGCAAAGTGGGCGCTTTACGGCCAGCGACAAAGTAGTCTTCCAGATGTTTAACCCGGCGGCCGGCATAACTCCCAACCACCAGGTAAACCAGGATGCTGATCAGCAGACCAATGGCATAGACACTCATGGTTTATTCTTCGTATTAATCTTTGGCGATCCTTTTCCACAGGCAAAAGGCCTGCTCCGCTCATAATAATAGCCGTGTTTCTTGTGCTCCGGGATAACGACTTCGTCAGCTACATCTTGCGAGCGGATTCTCCCACTGCTGTCTTTGAGCACCTGAAATCACCACCGACGTTTACACATACCGCGTCGGGTCTAATGTTTACGGGTCAGCTCCCCGGATAACCATGTAATAATACTCAGTGTCTGATCGGAGGACATTTTTCATGCGAATTTTTGAGCACCCATCGGGTGCTTTACTAATGCTCCTGGGTTTGATTGTCAGCAATATTTCTTTTGCAACCAACGGCTATTTCCCCCATGGTGTAGGCACCAGCAACAAGGCCATGGCGGGCGCTGGAATGGCCTTGCCGGAAGAAGCGATTTCCATTGTCAATAACCCCGCGGTAGCTGCATTTCTGGATGACAGGATGGATGTTGGCGTTTCGTTGTTCATGCCCAATCGAAACTATGCAACTTTTTTCGGAGGAAACGACGGGCAGAACGATGCATTCAGTATCGGCCTGGTGGATATTGACAGTGATAATGACCTGTTTGTTGTTCCGGAAGTTGCACGGATTAAGCAACTACAAAACGACGCTGCGTTTGCCTGGGCTTTTTATATGCGCAACGGTATGAGCACGTCCTATAAAGGTGGTTCTGCATCATTTGACCCCGATGGCGATGGCCCCCTGGATGTGGTGAACTTGCCCGGAACTTATGGGGATGGTACCGCTGGTCTTGAATTGTCGCAGGCGTACGTGGATATTACCTGGGCCAAGATGCTGGGCGACAAAACATCGTTTGGTATTTCTGCGGTATTGGCGGCACAGAGTTTGCAGGTCAAAGGTGTTGGTGGCTTTTCCAAATACACCGAAACGTTTGCTGCCAGTCAAGGTACAGAACTCCCGGGCAAGCTGACCGGCAACGGCAGCGATGTGAATTATGGTGCTGGACTGAAAGTGGGATTGCACCGGCTTTTGGGGGAACACTTTAGCTTTGGCATCATGTATCAGTCAGAAATCAACATAGGCCCATCAACTGACTATGCTGATCTGCTTTCCGGCAGCGGTGATATCGACATACCGGCCTGGTTCAGAATGGGCATTAGCTGGCAACCGGCCGGCCCGTTTTCATTCAGTCTTGACCTGCAACTTATCAGATATTCGACCATAGAGGTCTTGAGCAGATCATTCTCTAATATTTACGATTGCCCGACTGCCGGATTTGGCGGAACAGACACGAGTCACTGCCTGGGCGGCATAAACGGACCAGGTTTTGGTTGGAAAGATGTGCCGGTTTATAGTTTTGGTAGCCGTTGGGATGTCAATGACAAGTGGACCCTGCGTGCTGGAATCAGTATCAGCAACCAACCGGTACCATTCCATGAAAATATCTTCAATATTCTCATGGTCAATTTGACCGAGGTGCACTACACGGCAGGTTTCAGCCATAAACTTCGCAATGGCCACGAACTTGGTTTTTCCATCATGTTCGCCGAAGAGGAATCCATCGAGGCCTTGAACCAACTCGATCCATCACAGGTTATTGTACTGACCACCGATCAGTGGGATTTCCAGCTTAGTTATAGCTGGGGGCATTAAGATACTGGTCATGGTTTATTAATCCCATGGTGCAAAGAAATACGGACAGTATTCGTTTGTGGTTTTGCCCAGTGATCGCACCCGAGCCTTATTTCATGACCAACCGCCAGAACCCGATTGAAACCAATCTCAGCTTTCGAAAATTTCTGCCACCACCAAAACAGCCCGAAAAGCGGCATCAACGGCAGCGCGCTGAACACAGAGTATCCGCTTGCGTCCATAACAGTAGTAATCGTTATGGCGAGCATGACTCCCAGGATGACCGGATTCCAGTGATTGCCCATTACTATGATTCCGTTAATATGAGCCGTGTTTCTTGTGCTCCGGGATAACGACTTCGCCAGCTACATCTTTCGAGCGGATTCTCCCGCTGCCGTCTTGGCGCACCCTGAAATCACCACCGACGTTTTCCACGTCTATATCGCCTGAAGAATCCCTCTCAATGACCACGTCTTTCCCTACATCGGAAAACCGGATATCGCCGGAACTGTCGGCCACGACCAGCACGTTTCCCTTGATGTCACTGCCGCGTATATCGCCAGAACTGTCGGAAATAATCGTGAAATCACCCTGGATTTCCCGCACCTTGATGTCACCGGATGAATCCTCGATCTCGACCGATCCACTGACGCGGCTGATCTTGATATCACCCGAGCTGTCCTTGATCGAGATGTCGGATATATCCTCAATTTCGATATCGCCACTGCTGTCGCGCAACTGCATGGCCAAGTCCTCAGGTACTTCAAGCTCCAGGTCCATATAAGCATATTTGCTACTCCACAGAGACCATCCTCTTCCCACATCCGGCAAAACCACGTTAATCTCTGCCCGATCACCGGAGCTGGTCTCCAGCCGCGCCTCGTCCAGCCACTTCGCCTCGGAAACACAGACTCTTCCGCTGATTTTCACCTCGTCCAAACCAGAAACACCAACGATCTGGAGGTCACCAGCGCCTGCAGCAATAACCAGGG
Source organism: Pseudomonadota bacterium (assembly GCA_022565025.1). Classification (GTDB taxonomy): domain Bacteria; phylum Pseudomonadota; class Gammaproteobacteria; order Xanthomonadales; family SZUA-36; genus JAJRRA01. The sequence goes on along the minus strand of JADFKH010000156.1, from coordinate 1,151 downwards.
ATTGACTGCCTGAAACTTCTAGAGATTGGTCGAGCAAGCGCTCGAATTTGCATCCCGCCGCCTGTATTTCCGCAGCCATCAGCATGATCAAAACCACCATCCACCTGTTCATAATTAAACTCCATCAAATAAACCGTCCACCTTCGTGCAATATAGGGGCTAGTAAGTTTATGCAAGATAGGGGCCAGACGCATTATTTCTTCGTCAATCAGCGAAAAAACAAGTGTCTGCACCAACGACGCCACCTCAGAACAAGATGATTCAGGGTCGTTCAGGGGGCAAGAATGGTGAAATTTACCGAATGGTGGATAGATTTCACAAGTGGCATGGGCCCTCTTGCTGGAACATGAAAGTTTATTATTGGCTATGATATCGCCGCTCCCAAACAAAACGATCAGCGCCAGTTGTGCCAATTGCTAAACTTTTCCGGTTCACTGATAACGATGCTTGCCTGCCACCACGAGATAGAAATAATGTTGATTAAATCAAAGCTTAATTTTTCAATTGCTACTCTGCTAACTCTGCTGACCCTGTTGGCCTGGCCCGCGCTCGCCAGCGCCCGCGAGCCGGTGGATACGGCCTTGCTCAACGGCCTCGAGTGGCGCCTGGTCGGCCCGTATCGTGGCGGGCGGGTGACGACGGTGGCCGGTGTGCCGGACAATCCGTTGCTGTATTACATGGGCGCGACCGGTGGTGGTGTATGGAAGACACAAAACGCGGGTACCACCTGGGAGAACCTTTCCGACGACTATTTCAAAGTTGGCACCATCGGCGCGGTGGCGGTTTCCGAATCGGATAACAACGTCCTTTATGTCGGCACCGGCGAGGCGCCGATCCGCGGCGTGACCACCAGCAGTGGCGACGGCGTCTGGAAGTCCACCGATGCGGGCAAGACCTGGAAGCACGTCGGCCTGGAAAAAAGCGGTCAGATTGCGCAAATTGAAATCCACCCCACCAATCCCGACATCGCATACGTTGCAGTTCAGGGCCAAATCTGGGGACCGAATGAAGAACGCGGCGTTTTCCGCACTACGGATGGTGGCAAAAGCTGGAAACATGTTCTGCAAGTCAGCGCCAATACGGGTGCAACGGATCTCAGCATGGATCCGAGCAACCCGCTAATACTGGATGCAGCCCTGTGGAACCATGGC
>JADFKH010000155.1 GCA_022565025.1 Pseudomonadota bacterium | reverse complement strand
GTCACCACCAGGCTGATGCTCATGGCAACGAGCACTTCCATCAGGCTCATTCCCTGTTGTTTGGACAATCTCATATTCATCACAATTCCTCCTCAACGACAAGCAGCGGACAAACGTCATAACCGGGAATTGCATGGCTGTCATCTTTGGAGCACAGGATCACTCGGCCCGTGTTGTTGACCATCAGGTTCAACTTGAATTTCCTGTTATCGGTGTGCAGCTCCATCGTGAGTGAAGCATCTGAAAGGCCTCGGATAGGATCAAAGGAGTACGATCCTCCCGAAATGCTGTGCATCAATTCCGAACCATTGGAAAGACTTTCGTCCAGCACAAACTCCTGCCCATCGATGGCGCAGTAATCGCTGGCTGAGGATGAGGTCTGGGTGCAAACACAAGCTGTATCGTCAGCGTTGATGACCGCGCCAATGCACCATTGATTATGGCCATTACGTTCATAGGAAACCGTGACCACCTGGTTCGTGCGTGTAGAAATGCTTTGCACTGAATTGACGAAGGAAGCAAGTTGCTCGGCGCTGTTGGTCAACTGGCGCTTATCGACCATGTCGCGGTAAGAGGGAATGGCCAGAGTTGTGCCCATGGCAACCAGTATGGTCGACATCAATACTTCGACCAGTGTAAAACCCCGGTGGCGGCGAAAAGTGTGGCAGGTATTCCTTGATCGGGTGCTTAGATTAGATCTGATCATATCAATCATCCTTGACTGTAGCAGTCTCATCCTGAGATCTGCTATTCATTATAGGTAATGTGTGCCTGTGAAGGTGCATGAAAAGCTACCGCTCAGCAATGTTTTCCTGCCGTTCGTCCGGAATGGCGGCGAAACCGTAGCAATCAACCTGATGTTTCCATCTTCGATCCTGTTGTGAACAGTGGACCAACCGAGTCTTTCACCCACCAGCCCTGCCGCAGCTGTGGGCATTATTCGCTGCCAACTGCTCATTGCTGACATCAACCGGATCCCTCCTGATTTGTCCGGATGTTGTCATTTCGATCCCCGTGAGATTATGATGTTCAAGGAAAAATCCCAAGCAAGGATACAAAGGGTGACTTTATGAATACATGGAAAGTAAAAAAGAATTCAGGCTTCACGGTGATGGAATTGATGATCGTGATGGTAATTGTGGCCATCCTGGCTGCGCTGGCATACCCCTCTTATATTCAATATGTCAGGAAATCAAAAAGGGGTGAGGCACAGCAATTGCTGATGAACTGGTCGATCAATCAGGAAATCTGGCGCTCGAATAACACCACGTATGCGACGGCAGCTCAGCTTCCGGTTCCAATTAATGACAATTACAATTTCGACCTCAGTGTCGCTCCAACGGCTACAACGTACACACTCCGGGCCGTTGCGCAGAATGATCAGGTCAACGATGTAAGCAAGGAGGGCGACTCTTGCACGAATATGACACTCAATCAATCCGGAGTAAAGGGGGATGAGGCAACCTGCTGGGATTAATTTTCTGACACAGTAGGTGCAGATTTCGCAGAGCCAGAATGGGCGTTAAACAGGACTGATACCGCTTCGCGCTTCGGACGAGGGGTCAGAGCACTTTTTCTTGAGGGGCTTTACGGTTAAGAAAAGCTATTTTAGAAAAAGTGATCTGACCCCGGCTCTGCTGACACTGGCTTTGTGGACATGTAGAAGACGTATACCCTTTGGCAGTTGACACCGTGCACTCATGGCCCATGAACAAGCTCAGCAAACAAAAGTTCTCCAGGGGGATCAAACTGGTGCTGGCCGGCATTGTTTTGCTCCCGTTTCTTTATTCAGGCAGCGACCAACCCAGCCAGCTGGAACAGGTCATGCAGCGCGGCAGCCTGATCATGCTGACCCGCAATGGGGCCAGCAGTTACTATTTGGGCTCCGAAGGCCCCACCGGACCTGAGTATGTGCTGGCAAAGGAATTCAGCGACTATCTGGGTGTCGGGCTGGAAATCAGCGTGGCCGGGGAATTCAACCAGCTCTTCGGCTTACTGGCCAGCCACCAGGGGGACATGATCGCCGCCAATCTAACCCGTACTCCGGGCCGTGAACTGGCCTTCAATTTTGGCCCGGATTATCTCGAAACCTCCACTTTGGTCATCTATCGACGCGGCCAGCCCCGTCCACAGGCCCTGGCGGACCTGCAAAATTTAAAAACCATGGTCATCGCCGGGTCGAGCTATGAAGAAGCACTGCTCGAAGCAAAACGGCAATACCCGGAACTGGAATGGGAATCGCGCGGCGATGTCGGTATCGAAGACCTCTTGCTCGCCGTGTCCGATGGCGTCATCGACATCACCCTGATCGATTCCAGTATTTACCAGCAGCATTCGAATTATTACCCCCGGGCCGCCACGGCTTTCAGCCTGCCGGGCGCCGTGCCCCATGCATGGGCGTTTCCGCCCGGGTCGGATGACAGCCTGGTGCAAAGAGCCAAGGCTTTCATGCGCCAAGCCAGGGATTCGGGACGCCTGCAGGCAATTAATGACAGGTTTCATGCGCCCAGGCAGAGCTTGGACCGGACCGGGATGTTCCAGTTTCTCGAACAGGTCAGGGAACGCCTGCCCCCTTTGCTGACCCTGTTCCAGCAGATTGCTGCAGACCAGGACATGGACTGGCGGTTGCTGGCGGCCATTGCCTATCAGGAATCACATTGGAAACCGGATGCTTCGTCCTACACGGGCGTGCGCGGGATCATGATGTTGACGCGCCGGACCGCCAACCAGTTGGGACTGACCGATCGTCTGGATCCGGAACAGAGCATCGAGGGCGGCGCCCGTTATTTTCTGCAGCTACGCAAGCGGGTTCCAACACGTATTGAGGAACCAGACCGTAGCTGGATGGCGCTGGCGGCCTACAACATGGGCATGAGTCACCTGGAAGATGCCCGCATTCTCACGCAGCAACAGGGCGGGAATCCGGACCTGTGGAAAGACGTGAATGAAAACCTGGATTTACTCAGCCAGGAAAAATGGTACCACGAGTTACGCTACGGCTACGCACGGGGCTTCGAAGCCAAGCAGTACGTGGAGAATATCCGCAGCTATTTTGACATCCTGGTCTGGATGGACACACGTGATCACCCGTTGCTGTTAACGGAACTATAGGAATTCGCTTGCGGGCTTTGGAAAAGGAGAGAATGCAGACTTACAGTTCCAGCCACAAGCAGTGGCCTGACTTTTCCTTGATGGCCTTTAACCGGGCCTCATGCAATGCGACTTCTTCATCAGTGGGCAGCAGTATCTGCAACAGGGGGCGCTCCTTGATCTCGAATTCATCTCCTCCACCTTCGCGCTCAGGCCCGAACTCGAAGCCAAGGGCCAGGTCACTTTGCCCACCGGTCATAGCGAGATAAACGTCGGCCAGGATTTCAGAATCGAGCAGCGCACTATGAAGATTACGGCTGCTGTTGTCCACCTCGTAACGCTTGCACAGGGCATCGAGGCTGTTGCGCTGGCCGGGATGGAGATCACGAGCCAATTCCAGTGTATCCAGCACCTGGGCATGGTTTTCGATCCGCAATGGATTGTTGATCAGGCTAAGCTCCATGTTCAGGAACCCGATATCGAAAGGCGCGTTGTGAATCAGTAATTCCGTGCCTTCAATGAAGTCCAGAAACTCCTGTGCTACATCCGCGAACACGGGTTTATCCCGCAGGAATTCACGGGTGATGCCGTGTACCTCCAGTGCACCGTCCTCAATGTCACGTTCCGGGTTCAGATACTGGTGGAAATGCCGACCGGTCAGGCGGCGGTCGATCAGTTCCACGGCGCCGATTTCGATGATCCGGTGGCCGTCACGCGGCTCCAGCCCGGTGGTTTCTGTGTCCAATACGATTTGTCTCAATTGTTAGTACTCCTACGATGGGATGGCCGAGGTCGCCAGTTCATCGGCCCGCTCGTTCTCCGGCACACCGCTGTGTCCTTTGACCCACACCCATTTTACCGCGTGTGGCGCGATGGCGGTTTCCAGGCGCTGCCATAACTCGACATTTTTTACCGGCTTTTTGGCTGCGGTATGCCAGTTGCGTTTTTTCCACCCTTCCAGCCATTGAGTCATGCCTTTTATGATATAGGTTGAATCGGTATACAGGGTAATTTTGCAGGGACGTTTGAGGGTTTCAAGCGCCTGGATGACCGCCATCATTTCCATCCGATTATTGGTGGTGTTGGCTGCGCCGCCTGACAGCTCCCTGCGGTGGCCACGGTACATCATTACACTGCCCCAGCCACCCGGGCCGGGGTTTCCGCTGCAGGCGCCGTCGGTATAGATGATTACGGTTCGATGTGGCATTCAGGCTGATTGTACAACGCCGGAGCCCAGTTTTCTGAATCTTGATGGCGTCATTGCCGGACCGTTGTTGTGCCGCGCCTGCAGCAGGACGACATCAGCAATTGGCGCGCCCAGGCCGGCTATTCCGGCACTCATGAATACGGGGCGCTGCAGACCAAAAAAACCCGCGCCGGCAAAGCCCTGCATGGTCATATCAAGGCGATCCAGGCATGATTTCACCTTCAGCGGTGCAATTCCCGGCAGTGGGCGCAAGCGGCCCTGGAAACGAAAACGCCAGCCCATCCGGTTAATACCAAGGATGATGAGTACGCCATCTCGAGCCAATACGCGCACCGCCTCATTCAGTTCTGATTCCATCCCATCACTGATCACGTGGTGCAGCAGAACCATGCTGAACACGCTGGCCTGGAATGGCAGCTCGGCAGTGTCGCACACGATAGGCTGACCGGAGTATGGTTTGCTGCCCTTGTTCAGGCCGATCAATACACCAAAATCGTACCCGGCGGAGTGAAGAAATTTCGGGTTTAACATCGGTGCAGCAGGGTGACGAATTTCCAGGACATTGCCCGACACGGCGGCTCTGCCCACGCTCCTGAACAAGCCTTCGGACAAAGCCCGCAAGTCTTCGGGCCTGGATTTTGTATGCCCTGCTGTCTCTGTCACGGCTCAGGTCACTTGTTTTGTTAACGTGATAGAAGCCCCTCTCCCCGGCGCCGTTTGTGCCGGGTCACGAAACGAGATTACGTTCAAATTGCCTGGAATCGAAATCACAGCTGTTCCTGCCTTGCCGACGATTATATCTGGCTGATCACCACCAGTGGAAATTCCTGCGCCATAGTGGACCCTGGAAATGCACAAACCGTGCTCAAACGCACTGCAGGAAAAAGGCCTGGACCTGGACTGCATCGAGGACACACACCATCACCCCGATCACATTGGGGCGCATGGCAAGATAGTTTTTAGTTTGTAATTACTTGACCCAGCGCTTACAAACCTCATAATAACGGGCCAAAACAACATTTTGAGGAGTGTTTGTGTCTTTACGCTTTATATCAGCGTCGCTGATCTTTTTGCTTGCAGGCTGTTCTACCACCGGCAAGGGACCGGCTGAAATTACGCAAACCACCCCGGAAGCAGTGCCGGAACAAGTCCCAAGTTCCACCGTCACGGTAGACGAGCATCTGTTTATCCCGGCATTATCAGCCACCCCTGCTGCGGGCGAAACACTCGTCCATGACGACGTATGGGAGCGGTTGGTGCACAACTTTGAGCTTGCGCAGTGCTCAGACCATGAAGCCAGCCTGAAATGGGCACAATGGTATGCCGACCAGCCCGAATACATGGCACGAATATTCAAACGCGCGCAACCCTGGATTTTCTTTATCACCGAAGAACTGGAACGACGGCAGTTGCCGGGTGAGTTGGCCTTGCTGCCAATTGTTGAATCCGCCTATGATCCTTTTGCCTATTCCAGTGGTCGCGCCATGGGCACCTGGCAATTCATCAGCAGCACGGGCAAAAAATACGGGTTGAACCAGAACTGGTGGTATGACGGGCGCCGTGACGTCTGGGCATCGACCCATGCTGCGCTGGATTACCTGAAATACATGAACGACATGTTCGAAGGCGACTGGCTGCTGGCGCTGGCGGGTTATAACTCCGGTGAGAATGGTGTCATGCGGCAAGTAAGGAAAAACACGCGCGCCGGCAAGCCTGCTGACTTCTGGAACCTCAAGCTGCCCCGCGAAACACGCGGCTATGTACCAAAATTACTCGGGCTGACCTGCTTGTTCAAAAACCCGGAACAGTATGACTTCGAAATTCCCGCCACTCCGAACCGGCAAGTGATCACCAGCGTCGATCTTGGCCGCCAGACTGACCTGGTGCTGGTAGCACAAATGGCCAATGTACCGATTGACGTCATGTTCACGCTCAACCCTGGATATAACCGCTGGGCCACTTCACCGGGCGGACCTTACCGTGTGGTCTTGCCGGTCGAAGGCGCAAAATTACTGCAGGCCAGCCTGAAAAAAATCGATCCCTCCGCCTTGATGAAATGGGACCAGGTAGTCGTCGAATCCGGCGATACACTTGCGAAAATTGCCGCCCGCCACCACGTGCCGGTGGCCGTGTTGCGCTCCAGCAATGACATTGATGGCGACTTGATCCGGGTAGGCCAGAAATTGCGCCTGCCCCGGGATGAGCAACTGCTGGTGGATCCACTCTACGCGCAGGCGGCGCTCGAGCTGCAAACCCTGCAATCGGGCCTGATCGCAGCCCAGCGCATCAGCCACCGTGTCAGGCCGGGTGAGAGCCTGTCCGTGATCGCGCGCCGCTATCACGCATCCGTGGGGGACCTTCAGCGCTGGAACAACATAACCGACCCCCGCACTCT
>JADFKH010000154.1 GCA_022565025.1 Pseudomonadota bacterium | reverse complement strand
CTGCCCGATATTTTTTGGTTTCGACCACTCATCACCTACTTTGTATGAAATCCAGATGTCACAGCTCCCGATGTTCTCATACGATTCGCAGATGGTGAGATACAGCCTGCGCCCGTCAGGTGAGATAGTGGCAGCCGCCTCATTATTCGGAGTGTTCACATTCGGCAATCCATGCGGCTCTCCCCAGTCTTTATCCAGCCATAGACTGTAGAAGATATCTTCATTCACCATTTTGTTCTCGCCCGTGATATGGCGGGTGAAGAACAGCTTGTCACCGTCTGCAGTGATGGTCGGGAAGTATTCGCGTCCGTCCGTGTTGATGTGCTTATTCAGGGGTTTCACCTCTGTCTTCAGGTCAACCGGATTTTTGGCAATGACGTAACAGCCGGCGAACACAGCCAGAACACCCATCTGGTCAATGTCAGCAAGACGTTCAAAGCTTACGGCAAATTGACCGCCTACTGGTATGACATCGACAATGAGGATTTGGCCAGCCTATCAAACACCACATGGGGCGCCCGGTTTACCGGATCAGGCACTGCAAGCGACATCAAGATTGAATACACGCTTGAATTTGCAAACCAGGTAGACAACGCCAACAACACCACGTCCTATCATGCGGATTACTGGCGTATCGACCTCTCAGCGAAATTTGACGGCATCACCGTCTACGGCGGTTTTGAGTCGTTGGAGGGCGATGATGCGGTTGGCGGGCAGTCCTTCCGTACGCCACTGGCGACACTGCACGCGTTCAACGGCTGGGCGGACAAGTTCCTGACCACGCCGGGCGCGGGCCTCGAGGACGCATTTATCGGCGCCAAGGGCAAAGTTGGCGCCTGGTCATGGAATGTTCTGTACCATGATTTTTCCGCCCAATCAGGCCCGGGAAATTTTGGCAGCGAAGTGGATGTTTCGTTCTCACGCAAGTTCGTGGAAAAATACGGCCTGTTGCTAAAGGCAGCCAGCTTTGATTCCGGCAGCCCCTCCTACGGCGACACCACCAAATTCTGGGTGCAGTTGACCGCTGAATTCTAGCCTGCATTCAATGTACGGACTTCTCGCTGCAGAAGTTTGTTGTAGATGACTAACTGATAAGCACCAGTGACAGCCAGGGCCAGAACGCAATGATGGCGACGCACAAAAGCAGGCACAGGAAAAACGGCAGCGTAGAGACGTATAACTCGACAATCGAGCGGTTAAAACGGTAGCTGGCAATAAAAAGATTCAAGCCGACCGGCGGGGTCAGGTATCCCAGTTGCATGGTCGCCAGGAATACGATGCCCAGGTGCACCGGGTGGACGCCAAACTGCATTGCGACCGGAAGGATCAGCGGAACCACCAGGACAATTGCTGAAAAAATGTCCAGGATGGCGCCCAGCAACAGCAAGAACACAAGCAACAGCAACAGGAAACTCAAGGGACTGGTCACCAGGGCGCTGATGTACGCCAGGAGTTTTTGCGGAATGCCGGCATCGATCATGTAGTTTGTAGATGCCAGTGACATACCCAGTATGACCAGGATGCCACCCACCAGCACCATCGACTCACGCATGATTTGCGGCAGTTTTCGCAGCGAAATTTCGCGCAGTATGAAAACATCGACAATCAGGACGTACAGGGCCGTTACCGCCGCAGCCTCGGAAATGGCGAAATAGCCGCTGTATATCCCACCCAGCACAACCACTGGCAGTGGAATTTCCCAGATTGATTCGCGCACCGCGGTTCGCACTTCGCGCCAGGAAAAATCACCAAGCGGTACTCGCAGCGCCCGATTTTTCCACACGCTGTAGCCCGACAGAACGATGAGCATCAGGAAACCAGGCAGAATACCCGCCAGGAACAAGTCTTCAATTGAAATTTCAGCAATAACGCCGTACAGGATCAGCGGCAATGAAGGCGCAAACAGCAAACCCAAGCTGCCAGCGGATGTCACCAGGCCCAGGCTGAATTTCTCCGGGTAACCAGCCTCCTGCAGGGCTGGAAACAGGAGCGCCCCGATGGCAATGATCGTCACCCCCGAAGCTCCGGTAAATGCGGTAAAGAATGCGCAGGTCGCCAGCGCAACAATGGCCAGTCCAGCTGGCATCCAACCCATCAGTGCTTGGGTCAGACGTACGAGACGGCGGGGAGCGTTGCTTTCACCCAGCAGGTAACCTGCAAAGGTAAACAGCGGAATGGCCAACAGGATTGGCATCTCAGCCATGCCGTAGAACTCGATCACAACGGCCTGGAGATCAATACCTTCCTGGGTAAAACCCCAGATAGCGCTGGCTGCAATCACCACGAATAAAGGTGCGCCGAGCAAAGCCAGGAGCACCAGCAGCGGCCCGATTGCTAGCATGATGCCGCCCCTCCCCTGAACAGGCTAGCCAGTCGCTTCAGGGAAAACAGGGTATAACGCCAGGAAATGAGACCGAAACCAATCGGCAGCACCAACTGGAGCAACCATGCGGGTACATTGCCGAGTAATAAATCCTCGTATTCATACGATGTACGCACAAAATTGATGCTGTACCAAGTCACCACTGCGCATACGCCTGCGGTAAAAAGATCAATGATGATTTTTATGACATCGTTGAGTTTTGGCGGCAAAAAACGATCCAGGATTGCGATATTGATGTGTTTGTCTGTCCGGCTCGCAGCCACTGCTCCCGCTACGGCAATCCACAATACCAGCATGCGCAACAACTCGTCAGTCCAGATAAACCCGAAACCAAAAAAATTCCTGGCTACAATCTGGCCGGCAGCCAGCAAGATCATGCCGCTGAGGATAATGACAAGAACGGCATCTTCCACCGTGCGACCCACTTTCTCAAGCCGCTGCAGGATGGTTTGGGATGGAGTACTAATGTGACGCCGGGCTGTTGGTGCCCTGCCCCGCGCGATATTCGACCAGCAACTCCTGCATTTGATCCAGCAGCTGAATATCAAACACACCCTTACGGGCCAATTTACGGTGAGAATCGAGGACGATTTCACGCCATTGGCTAACTTCAGATTGATCCGGTGTGGCCAACTTCATCCCACCTTCGAGCAGGGCTCGCATTGCGTTGTCATTATCTCTCACACCGTTCTGATCGAGTTTACGGTAGATCCCTTCCATCACTTCGCGCACTACAGTTTGATCTTGCGGACTGATTTTCGAAAAAGCCCGGTCATCGATCAACATCGCGCCATACACATAAGCCACAGGCATTTCAGTAATGTAGCTGAGCTTGGTATGCCATTGAAAGACAACAGCACCTACTGGCGGGACCGTTACACTGTCGAGCAGGTCGGTTTGCAAGCCGGTCATCACATCGGTTATCGGCATGGTGACAGGAGCGACGCCCAGGGCACGGAGCGCCGCATAGCCAACCGGATCGCCTTCCGGCGTCCATACTTTTTGGCCCTTGAGGTCCGCCAGGCTGCTCATGGGCTTGTTGGACATCATGTAGCCGAAACCAGCGGTGGCGAAACCAAAATTCACATACCCGGCATCTTCCAGCCTCTGCCTTAGTTCCGGCTCCATGTGATTACGCACATGCCGCGCTTCTTCGATCGTATTGAACATCATGGGCAGTGAAAATACGTCCGCATCCTTGTGGAAGCCATTCAATCCCCCGGAACTGAACACACCGCCGTTCAACTGGCCGGTGCGCATCTTGCGCCGCACCTGCCGGTCGTTGCCCTGTATACCACCCCCGTAGAATTTGAACTTTACGCGCCCACCGGTACGCTCCTCGACCACTTTGGCGCCGGCACGCATGTCTTTCATCCAGGATGAACCCTCGGGCGCGATGGTTGCAATCTTGAGCGTTTGCCCAAATGCCTGCGGCGCCCACAACAGCGCGATCAGCATGGGCAGAATTTTGGTAACTTTTGTGCAATTCATATTTTTCAATGGACTTTAAAAATAGTCGTCTGCGCTGTCGAGCAGTTCCTGTGCTTCCTTTTGCGCCAGCGTATTGAACAAAGTGAACCCCTCGTGCACCGGGTCGGCCGATAATACTTCGTTCAATAATCGGTCATGAAGTTCCCGGTCATACAGCGTACGGGCGTAGTATCTCGCACAATCAACCTTGATGCTCAGGTCCTTGCCGCCAGAAAGGGAAATGGCGCGTCGATAATGGGCAATGCCAGCCTCGAAATTGCCCCCCAACGCGGGTGGACGAATGGTATCCAGCAGCGCCAGAAAATGCTCCACATTAGACTGCTGGTATTGCGGATCGATTTCTTGCACGCGCTGCATGGTGGCCTGCACTTGGGGCAACTTGGCCAGCGCCACCCAATCCTCACTGTGGGCCTGAACATAGGCAATCCAGCTCACGCCAAAGGTATAAAGAGCCGCCACATCTTTTTTATCTAGACCTTGCAGAGCAATAACAAAATCCGCGTAGGTAAGTTCCCAAATGTCGCAGGCTTTTTGGTCTGCCACACATAAGGAACGTCGGCCATAAGAACGCGCCCTCAGCGTCAGTTTTCGTGCCCGGTCCGGGTCGTCAACGAACACCACACCGTATGCTGCATAGAGGTTGGCCGCCGCACTGAGGGCAGACTGGTTATACGGTGAGCCGGCAACAAAACTGTCCAGCAACAGCAAATAAGCCGGTGCACCGTCGCGAACCAACTCGGGATCATCCTGGTTCAGGATTGCCGTACTTAGATTCCCCGCCAGGGTGTTGCCTGCAGTCGCCATGATGGATGCACAGCCCGTGACTATCAGACTCGAGGCAGCCAGCAGGCAAGCATTAAAAACCAAAGTTCGCAATTCTGGAATCTTCGCCACGGTTTTATTCCAAATCTATTACAATTTTTCCTCGAGCGTGTCCTTCTTCCGAATAGCGGATCGCTGCCGGAACTTCACTCAAGCGGTAACGTCGGTCAATCACCGGCGTCACTTTACCGGCCTGCATGAGGTCACCCAGGATGGCCAGGTCCTCTGAGCGAAGTTTCGCCAGAATCATGACGAACTCCTGTCCCACGAACGGTGACAACATAAGCGCTTTGATCGGGCTCATTAAAGGTCTGAGCCAATTACCTTTTGGTCCCCCGACTATGACCATAATGCCGTCGGGATTAAGCGCTCGCCGGTTCGCCAACAGCGAGTGATTGCCAACATTATCGATGATCAGGTCGTAACGCTGCCCACTCTTGGTGTAATCCTCCTGAGTGTAATCGATGACGTGATCGGCGCCGATTGATCGGACCATTGCCACATTCCGTGTACTGCATACGCCGGTCACCTCTGCACCGAATGACTTGGCGATCTGTACGGCGAACGTCCCCACGCCACCCGACGCACCGTTAATCAAGACCTTCGTACCCCGTTTTATTTTTCCCTTGTCACGAAGAGCCTGAAGTGCGGTGATTCCTGCTATAGGTACAGTAGCCGACTGCTCAAATGTCATGTTAGCCGGTTTCAGTACCAGTGCGCGATCCTCACGAACAGTTACATACTCCGCGAAGGCCCCGCTGCTCCCGCCAAATACCTCATCTCCGCGTTTGAACCGCTTGACGTTTCGGCCGACCGCCTCGACCGTCCCCGCAAAGTCCACTCCCATCCTTGCGTCATTGGGTGCGCCCAGACCGGCCAATAAGCGCATGATGTACGGGGAACCTCTCATGTAGTGCCAGTCAAGTGGATTGACGGAAGCGGCAACGACCTTTACCAGAACCTCATCGTCCGCAGGCGTCGGCTTTTCGATGTCTTCAAACTCAAGCACATCGGGTGAACCATAGCAACGATACACAATAGCTTTCATCAGCTCTGCTCCATCGGAGACTTCAGGTGCCGGTCCGCAGGCAGAGTTGTGACTCAGAATAAGGGCCAGTGACGATATCGCGACCGCCAGGAAAATCAGAATACCGCCTACGATTTTGTAACGTAGCTTCATTGATCTATCTCCCACAAACAGGGGGTGGACGCTTTTCAATCCGATCGTGTGAACAACCTTCACAGAATTCACAGCTAGCCTACATGATTGTTATTTGTAAGAGAACTCCCCGCGGACTGCTTATCAGCGATGTTTGTGGGTTGAGTGAGGTTGAAATACAGCGTTTTCTTCAGCGGTCTCAGTAAACAGAGTACTACATGGATTTGGGTGTAAACTGGTAAGGAACTCCGGGCCCATCGTGAAGTTCGGAGGGACTGGTTAACACTGGAGGATAGTAATGCAGAATGTAATCAAAGCAATGGTGGGCCTTGCAGCCCTGGCATTTTTACTGGCGGTCGCGGGCTCGTTAAATCTGTTTTCCCTGATGGGCTTGCCGCCTGAGACTTTATCCAGGGCATGCACCAACCTGGCGCTGCTGGGTATTGGGTTCTCGCTGGTGTTCAAGGAGTCGTAAACCTCAGGTAAATACAGTTTCATGGCAGGCTTTCCCGTGATTTCGGGAAGATCCAGACGGTGCACAGCGAAAGGCGCGGGATCATTACGCTGAATGTGTAACCCTTTTTCGATGCGCTGACACACGGCACTGGACTGAGCAATACTGCGCATGAGATAGGATCATGGGTAATCAACAGTTAGTAAACAGCCTTCGGGCAAAGGTGCCTCTTGAAATGCCTGAGTTGGTAGAGGCCTTTCTCTTAGTTGACCGCATTAGGTTTGTGCCGGAACGTTACCAAGATAACGCTTATCACGACGGGCCGTTTTCTATTGATTATGGGCAGACCATTTCTCAGCCTTACACGGTAGCCTTTATGCTGGAGCTGCTTAAACCCC
>JADFKH010000153.1 GCA_022565025.1 Pseudomonadota bacterium | reverse complement strand
CCATCCGCCGGGCGCTGAAGCGCCGCGATGGTGGCTGCCGTTTCCCGGGCTGTACCTGCACCCGCTTCGTCGATGCCCACCACATCAGGCATTGGGCGGATGGCGGTGACACTTCGATGGACAATCTGACACTGCTCTGCCGCCACCACCACCGACTGGTGCACGAGGGTGGTTTCAGCGTTGCAATGGATGTTGGTGGTCCGGTCCGGTTTACGAATCCGGATGGGCAGGTCATGCCCGATAACGGGGCAACACATTCCCGCGGGAACGTTATTGCATTGCGTACCGCTCATGCCGCATCGGGCATCCACATCACGCCCGAGACTACGATAACGAAGTGGTGTGGCGAGCAGATGGATGATCAACTGGCGGTGGAGGGCTTGTTGTATCCAGCCTTGTAAAAAATCTTCTTGACCTTCTCCTCAACTCGATAAAAAACCACGCGGTCAATCCAGTTCCGCTGATGACGCCTGTCAACTAAATGAAATTATTGCAGCACAGAGCACCGAAAAAAGTTAAATTCTGCATCCTATATAGCGGAAGAGTCTGTTGAAGATAAGTATCGTCGGTGCCGGGATTTCGGGATTGGCCACTGCGCAAGCGGTTCTGGCCAGGAAGCCGGATGCTGAAGTCGTAATTTTTGAAGCTGACCGGCGGGTCGGCGGCAAGGTGTGGACTGAGATCAGCCCCGAGGGCTACCTGTGCGAGGGTGGCGTCAATGGCTTCCTCAACAAAATTCCAAGGACCCTGGAACTGTGCAGTGAAATCGGGCTGACACCACTTCCAGCCAGTTCATCGGCGGCAAAGCGCTATGTGTTCAGCGGTGGTGAATTGCACCAACTGCCGGAGAAACCAGCTGAGTTTCTGGCTTCTCATTTGTTGAGTGTACCCGGACGGCTGCGGGTAATGTGCGAACTCTTTGCAGGCGGTACCGACAATCCCGATGAAACGCTGGCCGAATTCGGTACCCGGCGTCTCGGCCGTGAAGCATTTGAGCGGCTGATCGACCCCATGGCTTCGGGCGTATTCGCCGGTGATGCCACGAAAATGAGCGTGAAAAGCTGTTTTCCTCGCCTGCATGAGCTGGAAGCCGAATATGGCAGCCTGATCCGTGGACTGATCAAATTGCAGATGAAAGCGCGCAAAGAGGGCAACAAGGACACACCGGGCCCTGGTCCCGGGGGCCGACTGACTTCGTTCAGCAATGGAATGAGCGCCCTGACCGACACACTGGCTTTGCGGCTTGGATCCAGGATACACACCGCTGCGCCGGTCGCAGGGATTTCCCGCAACAACAAGCTGTACACCCTGCACATGGCTGACGGTACGGACGAAGAAACCGACCTGCTGATCCTGGCTGTCCCCGCTTTTGCCCAGTCAAGCATATTGCAAGAGTACGAGCCGGAACTGGCCGGCTTGCTCAACGGGATCGAGTACCCGGCACTTTCCGTGGTGTGCCTGGGCTATCGTGAAGACCGCATTGCCCCGTACCTGGATGGCTTCGGTTTTCTGGTGCCTGCCGTGGAACAGCGGTCCATTCTCGGAACCATCGTAGATTCCAATGTGTTCCCGGGGCGGGCGCCCGAAGGTTACGCCCTGTTTCGAACCATGGTAGGCGGCGCGCGGACACCACAGCTTGGCGAACTACCCGATGACCAGCTTCTGGACCGGGTCAGGGCGGATTTGAAAGACCTCACCGGCCTTACGGCCGAGCCCGAATTCGCCAGGATTTTCCGTCATGAAAAAGCGATCCCCCAATACCTTGTGGGACATGCCGCGAGGCTGGAAGCCATCGAGCGCTTGCTTGAAAAACATCCAGGCCTGGTACTGACCGGAAACGCGTACCGGGGGGTCAGCCTGAATGAATGTGTGGTCAATGCCTGGAAAACAGCGCAATCCCTGGTGCTGCATTTCTAAGCTTCCGCTGGTTTCACGGGCTTCAAGCGTTTTGTATTTCCAACGAAAGAATGACTATTGCACCAGTAACCCGGATGATGGCGCGATATCGGGATTTGGGGTTTCTCCCTTATAATGACCACGAATGAATAATTTTACGATGGCGAAGCATGTCAAGTGACAGAATAAGAGACTGGCTTAAGGAAAACCGGATCACCGAAGTGGAGTGCCTGGTACCCGATATGACGGGCAGGGCGCGCGGGAAGTTCATCCCGGCGGACAAATTCATCAAGGAAGACACCAGACTTCCGGAGGCAATCCTGGTGCAGACGGTGACGGGTGATTACACCGTTGTGCACGATGAACTGGTGGGGCCGATGGACGCCGACATGATGCTCCGCCCGGACGCCGACACCATGCGACTGGTTCCCTGGGTGGAATACCCTACCGCCCAGATCATTCATGACTGTTATACCCGGGAGGGTGAACCGCATGCGCTTGCAACGCGCAATGTGCTTAGGCGGGTCCTGTCGCTGTACGAGGCTGAAGGCTGGCGGCCGGTGGTTGCGCCCGAAGTAGAGTTCTACCTGATACAGAAAAATCTTGACCCGGATCATGAATTGGAAGCGCCGATCGGCCGGTCGGGCCGCCGAGAAGCAGGCCGGCAGGCCTATAGCATTGACGCCGTCAACGAATTCGATCCGATAATCGAAGAAATGTACGATTTTTGTGAAGCCCAGAACCTGGACGTAAACAGCTTGATCCATGAGTCCGGTATCGCTCAATTGGAAATCAATTTCCTGCACGGTGATGCCCTGAACCTCGCGGACCAGGTGTTCGTTTTCAAGCGCACCGTCCATGAGGCTGCTTTGCGCCACGACATATACGCCACGTTTATGGCCAAGCCAATGGAACATGAACCCGGCAGCGCTATGCACATTCACCAGAGCATCGTGGATACGAAGACGGGGCTGAATATTTTTTCCAATGAGGACGGCACCGAACACGAGCGTTTTCGTCATTTCATTGGCGGCCTGCAGAAATACACACCCGGCGCCATTGCTTTTTTTGCGCCCAATGTGAATTCTTACCGTCGTTTTGCGCCCAAAATCGCTGCACCGATCAATCTGCACTGGGGTTATGAGAACCGGACTGCAGGCATCCGTGTGCCGGACAGTTCTGCCCAGGCGCGGCGGGTGGAGAACCGCTTTCCTGGGGTGGATACCAATCCTTACCTGGCCATCGCGGTTTCGCTGGCTTGCGGCTACCTTGGGATGAAGCAGGGTATCGAGGCCAGTGAACCCCATACCGGCGATGCTTTCCAGGAACCCATCACCATTGCCCGGAGCCTCGAGCAAGCATTGAAGCTGCTCAATGAGAACGATGACCTGAAAGAGCTGCTTGGCTTGAGTTTCGTCAAGGCGTATTGCGCCGTGAAACAGGAAGAATTCGAAACCTTCAACCGCGTGATCAGCTCCTGGGAGCGTGAATTCCTGCTGCTGAACGTATAGAAACCTACAGGTTCCTGACCAGCCGGCCCAGCCGCGCCACTCCCTCTCGGATATCCGCTTCACCGTAATGTGCAAAACTGAGCCTCAGGTAATTCCTCAGGCCACCCTTGTTCGAGAAGTTCTCCCCCGGCTGGAATCCCGTTTGATATTCTCCGGCCTGGCGCCTTAGCTCCGTCGTATCCACGGCCTTGGAAAACTTCAGCCAGAAAAAATAGCCACCCTCCGGGCGATGCCAGCTGGCCAGCTGTCCAATATGTTCATTCAGAGCCGTATCCATTGCCTGCACGCGGCTGCGATAGGTTTGTCGCAAGTCCTTCAGCTGGGTCTGTTGCAATCCCAGATCAATGGCATGGCGAACGATGTGTGATGTGAAGTGGTTGAATGATCCACCGCTATTTACGGCACCGCTGTCCAATAGTCTTGCCATCAGTTTCGGCGAGGTTTGGATCCACCCCAGGCGTAAACCGGGAGCGAGAATTTTTGAAAATGAGCCCAGGGAAAGAATGTTTCCCTCCTCGGCCATCGTCCCCAAGGCGGCAGGCGGTGCCTGGTCATACCATAACAACTGATAGACCTCGTCGGCCACGACCAGGAAGTCGTACTCCCGGCTCAGTTCGACCAGCCTGATCCTGCGGGCAGCGCTCATGCTCTGTCCGCCGGGGTTGTGAAAGCTCGGGATGGTATACAGCATTTTCGGACGGGTCCTGCGGAGTTCTTGTTCGAGCCGGTCAATATCCATTCCTTGGTCGTCCACGGGAATGCTCACAATGTTCAGGCCATGGTCGGCAAATATTTTAAAGGCCAGGAAGTAGCTTGGCTCCTCGACAATAACGGTGTCGCCGGGCCTGGTGAACAGGGCACAGACAAAATCCAGGGCTTGTGAATTGCCCGCAGTGACGAACAGGGATTCGGGCGTGACCGATGTGCCGTATCCATCGACGAGGAAGTTCGCGAGCGTTTCCAGAAAGCGAATATCGCCCTGTCGCTCACCATAATTGAGCTCGATGGGCTGCGCACTGCGTAGGAAATCATCCGCTGCTATGCGCATTAATTCCACCGGCAGCAGGTCAGCCGAGGGTTGGCCGACACCGAAATTGATCGTCCCGGGTTCCGGGGCGCCATCGAATGTGACTTTATTACTCAAGGGTTAGGTTCCTTAAGGGTATTCAACTATAAGACAAAATGAGTGATGATGCGCGAACATGGAGATCAGAAGAAAAATAGACAAGCCGGAGTACTTTCTCATCCTGGTGGCCGTAGCAGCGTCACTGGCCTTCTCCGTATGGCAGGTGCTGCTGAACAATTTCGCCATTGAACAGGCTGCCTTTACCGGCCGGGAGATCGGCATCCTGCAAAGCTTGCGCGAAGTGCCTGGTTTCCTGGCGTTCATGGTGATATTTGTATTGCTGGTGCTCAGGGAACAGACTTTTGCCCTGTTTTCGGTAGCGCTACTGGGTGCCGGAGTCGCCATTACCGGATTTCTGCCCAGCGAGTACGGCCTGTATTTCACGACGATGCTGATGTCCATCGGTTTCCATTATTTGTATACCGTTCAGCAATCTCTCACCCTGCAGTGGATTGACACTATGCATGCTCCGCTGGTGATGGGCCGTCTTTCCGCGGCTTCGTCCCTCGCGGCGATTGTGGCGTTTGGATGCGTCTGGCTGGGTATGGAATACCTGGATTTTGAGTATCGCTGGCTCTACCTGGGTGCCGGTGGGCTCGCGGTCATCCTTGCACTTGCAGCCTGGTGGGTTTTTCCGAACTTTGCGCACAAGGTGCCGCAGCGAAAGCACCTGCTGATGAGAAAACGCTATTGGCTTTTTTATGCCCTGACCTTCATGAGCGGCGCGCGCAGGCAGATTTTCGTGGTATTTGCGGGTTTCCTGATGGTGGAAAAATTTGGTTTTTCAGTTGCCAATATCGCTCTCCTGTTCCTGGTCAACCATGTGATCAACGCTGCATTTGCGCCGAGAATCGGTCGATTGATCATGCGCTATGGAGAGCGCCTGGCGCTGAGCCTGGAATATGTAGGCTTGATTATTATTTTTACTGCTTATGCTTTCGTCGAAGTGGCCTGGGTCGCGGCGCTGTTATACATCTTCGATCACCTCCTGTTTGCAATGGCCATTGCCATCAAGACTTATTTTCAGAAAATTGCTGACCCTGCCGATATTGCCTCGACCGCCGGTGTGTCATTCACCATCAATCACATTGCCGCGGTGGTGATTCCGGTGACTTTCGGGATCATCTGGCTGTATTCGCCGCCCATCGTGTTCCTGGCCGGGGCCGGCATGGCCGTTGTGTCTTTGTTGCTGGCCAGGTTGGTTCCCAATAATCCGAAGGAAGGTAACGAGGTCAAGCAACACGGTCTGTTCACCTTGAGATCCAGGGCCTGAGCACTTGCACCAGACGCTACCCCTTTATGGGCTGGCATTTTATGGACTAGTTGTGCGGCTATCGTGGCGTTTGCGGCGTGTCGCGTAGCAACTGCGCACACAGTCGTGATTTTCGCTCAGCTCCAAAACAACATCGGCAGTAGCAGGCAGAGTGGCCAGATTCATTCTCGTTAAACGCTCATAATGTTGCATGAAGTGTGCTATTTGCTTGGCGTTCATGATGCCAGCCGCATGGTTGGCCGTGACGGCAGCGAGCTTTTTCTCCTGCTCGAGACGCCAGCGATAAACGGCGGCGAAATTCGGCGCTTGAAGGAAAATTAGCGCATCCAATGTTGCAAACAAAGCGGTATAACTCCCTTCGATCTGATCGTTTACATATCGCCTCCATGTGCCTGATGCGTCTTCTTCGCGTTCCAGTAAATTAATCGGCTCCAGCAAATCGTCGCCAGCCTGAGCAGTGCAGCCGACGCACCACCCCTCGAGAATAATCAGGTCGATAGGCCCGCTGATAACGGGCCAGATATCGGGATCGGCACGATCGTCTCGCGATTTGTCGAAGCGCTGTATCGTCAAACAGGCCCCTGATTCAAGTGTCTTCAGCCGCTCGACGCAATGTGCAAGCATTTGCATATCGTGCGTGCCGGGAACACCCCGGGTCTCCATCAAGGGATGGACCTGTTCGCCAAGCTTTTTGCGCTCTGCCCTGGTCAGGTAGAAGTCATCGATCGATAATACTGCGACACGCCAGCCTGCACCCAATTCAAGTGCGAGGCGCACAAAGGCGGCAAGCGTCGATTTTCCTGTGCCCTGTGCTCCATTTATGCCGACGAACAGTGCCTCGCCTGGATGATGCTGCGACATCACCCACGAAACCAACGGCAAGTAATGCAGCTTGATCAAGTCACGAAACTTGTTGGGCAGATGATGTTGCGCAATAAATTCATCGATTTGTCG
>JADFKH010000152.1 GCA_022565025.1 Pseudomonadota bacterium | reverse complement strand
GCCCAACCACTTCCCGACTCGCTGAACACGGCAATATCACCTTTAAGGAGTACCAGGCTCAAGGGGGATCAGCCGGGATGTGCCGTGAAATCAGGCGACAAACCGGCAGCGGTACAATTGTATTTCCTACCAAACCTGAATTACCCTTTCATATCATTGAAATTATTAACTAATAAAGTAAAACCCAGCGTAACTCATGCACTATGCGGGCTAAGGGACCTGATGACAAAAGAATAATTGAATGCCGCGGTTGCGATCCAAAGAGATGCAAACAAACGCCTACAGGTTGGTTAAAATAGCTGCGTAAATTTCTATGGCGTCCCACAGGTTTTGCAGTCGCAGATTTTCATCTTTTCCGTGTTGATTATTGTCATGGTTGGCAATCGGCAGGATCAGGATGGGTGCACCGATCACTTCGTCAATCAGGTACAGCGGCAGGCTCCCGCCCATGGTGGGTAACTGAATAATCTGGTCGTCACGGAGTTGGTTCATGATGCCAGCGATGGTTTTTGCTATTGGCAAGTCAAAAGGAGCACGGTATGCGGGATAACCCGCTTCGGACCAGTCCAGCAACGCAATGCGATCATGGGTGGTGCGCTGCTCTGGCGTGGGCTGTTCGTGAACAATGAAATACCCCTGTTTTGTGATGTGCTGTTCAATAAGCTCCCGCAGATAGTCCGGTGTTTGTGCTGGCACCAGCCTCAAACCGATGGATGCAGTAGCGGATGTCTGAATGCTGTTGCGTGCCTGCGCACCAACATCACCCGAACGAATGCCGCGCAGGTTTATCGCCGGGCGCATAATAGCCCGCTCAATTCGCTCGCTCGTTTCCGGCCTGCCGATACCTAATTCTGCGATCAGCATTTCATCGACAGAGGGGGCCTCCTCGATGGCTTTCAGTTCCAGCAAGGTCGGTGACAGCACCTGCTTGTTGTATCCCTCAATCAGAATATCGCCCTGCGAATCGCGCATTGTGTGGATCAGTTCAGTGAGCCTCATGATGGGGTTGGGCGCCCAGTTACCGTAGTGGCCGCTGTGCAAAGGGCGGTTTGGTCCGAATACCGTCAGGTCGAAGCCATAAGACCCCCTTACGCCGTAACTCAACTGCCACTGGCGGCTCTGGTGTACCGGCCCGTCGCAGAACAGCCACAGATCGGCGCCAAGCAGTTCGCGGTGCTCGCTCAGCATTTCCCTCAAATGAGGTGACCCGGCCTCTTCTTCTCCTTCAAGAAACAGTTTCAGGTTGACCGACAGCTCAACGCCCGTTTCATTCATTGCATCCAGTGCGGCCAGCAAGGCAATGACAGGAGCCTTGTCGTCACCCGCGGAGCGCGCGAATATCCGCCATTCAGGATCAAAAGGCGCGATCATAGGAATCACTTGTCCACCGCGTTCCACCGGCCCGTTGCGCAGCACTGGTTGCCACGGGTCTGACGCCCAGTCAGAGGCGTTAACCGGCTGACCATCGTAGTGCGCATAGATCATCAAGGTCTTGCTCGTTCCCGGTGTTTTGAGCTCGGCAAAGACGGCTGGTGGGCTGCCTTCGGTTTCCAGCAGGCGAACCTCGAATCCCCGTGACACCAAAAGTTCGCTGATGTATTGTGCGTTACGCTTGATGTTGACCGCATCACTGGCGACGTTCGGGATGCTGAGTAGTCTTGCGAAACCGTCGACAATCTCCTGCTCATGGGCTTTACGCCATTCGCGGGCGAGGTCTGCGCTACCTGCAGGATCAGCTGGTGCGACCACCGGCAACAGGAACAAGAGCAAGAAAAGCGGTGGCCTGAATAAGCGATTTTTCATGGTGGGAAGTGGTCTGGCGTAGTGTTATTTGTACCTTATGCCGCAGGCTGTGACACTTCAAGTAAGGCAGTTTTCAAGCCCATAATAATACCTTTAGAAAAATCAGGATGCTAATAAGAATCAAAAGGGTTATCCTTGCGCAAACACCCGGTATCAGGAGCCCGGAAAAGGGCTTGCGTCCAATGAAATATGAAACGCACCGACACTTCTAATCCGGAATATTTCCACAAGGTGGTGGACTGCCAGTGGGCCTGTCCCGCACACACTGATGTCCCTGAATACATCAGGCTGATTGCCCAGGGCCGCTTCAGCGATGCCTACATGGTCAACCGGGAAAGCAACATTTTTCCGGCTATCCTCGGTCGGGTTTGCGACCGGCCCTGTGAGCCTGCATGCAGGCGTGTGCGGATGGATGAAAAGCCGGTGGCCATTTGCCGGCTGAAGCGAGTCGCTGCAGATCACCGTGGAGACATAACGGACCGTCTACCCACCGCCCCGAAAGAAAAGAACGGCAAGAAAATCGCCCTGATTGGTGCGGGTTGCGCCTCCCTGGCGGTAGCCAACGACTTGATGCCGCTGGGTTACGAGTGCACCATTTTCGAGGCACAGGCTGTCCCCGGTGGGTTGATGCGCTATAACATCCCCGCTTTCCGCCTGCCGATCGAAGTATTGAATGAAGAAATCGCCTACATCATCGACATGGGTGTGGAGGTGCACTACAACCAGCGCATCGAGAGCATGAAGGACTTGCTGGACCAGGGCTACGATGCGGTCTTCGTGGGTACGGGTGCGCCCCGCGGCAAGGAACTCGAGTTGCCGGGCCGCTATGACACTGAGAATATCTACATCGGTATCGATTGGCTGGAGTCGGTTGCCTTCGAACACATCGATTCCATTGGCGAAGACGTTTTGATCATCGGGGTCGGCAACACTGCGATGGATTGCTGCCGGACTTCGCTACGCCTCGGCGCCAAAAAGGTCTCGGTGATGGCGCGTAAACCACGGGAATTTTTCAAGGCTTCCGAGTGGGAGCTTGAAGACGCAGAAGAAGAAAACGTGGCCATCATCGTTAACCATTCACCACGGGAATTCGTGGTCGAAGAAGGCAAGCTCAAAGGCATGATGTTCGACTTGATGGAATACGACATCGAGAACGGCCGGATTCTCGAGCAAAGGACCGTCGGCGAGAAGTTCATTCCCTGCGATGATGTGGTGGTGGCCATTGGCCAGGAAAGTGCCTTCCCCTGGATCGAACCTGAATTGGGAATTGAATTAAATGAGTGGGAAGAGCCCCGTGTCGATGAAGTGACGTTTGAATCTACCCGCCGTGGTGTGTTCTTTGGCGGTGATTCGGCCTTCGGACCCAAAAACATCATCTGGGCCGTCGAGCACGGCCACCAGGCCGCTATTTCCATCCATCGCCATTGCCAGGGTAAGTCGCTGAGCGATCGCCTGCCTGCCCTGCTCAACCTGGGCAGCCGTAAGATGGGCATGCACGAGTGGAGCTACTCCAACGACTTTGATCCGGCCGCGCGGCGCAAGATGACGCATGTGTCGCTCGAGGAGCGATTCAGGGAGTTGGGCAAAGAAGTCGAGCTTGGGTTTGATGCGGAGCAGACGGCCAAGGAAGTTGAGCGTTGTCTGAACTGTGATATCCAGACCGTGTTTACCGACAGCCTGTGCATCGAATGCGATGCCTGCCTGGATATCTGCCCCACCCAGTGCCTGACGATTACAGCCAACGGCGATGAAGAGGATCTGATCAAGCGCCTCAAGGCGCCAGTGCTGGAGCCGGATCAGCCTCTGTTCGTGTCGGATGAATTGGAACAGACAGGCCGGGTTATGGTCAAGGATGAGAATTTCTGTATCCACTGCGGCCTGTGCGCCGAGCGCTGCCCCACGGCAGCCTGGGACATGCAGAAATCGCTGTTGATGTTCCCCAGAGCCCTCGATTACGACGGCGCCAACATCGGTGAAACCCCATGCCAGCAACGCAAAGCCGGATAAACGATTTTGTCCTCAAAATCGGAACCGTAAACGGGACGGGTTCCGCCAGCGCCAACGGCCTGCTGATGAAAGCCCTGTTTCGCATGGGTATTCCGGTGACCGGCAAAAATATGTTCCCGTCCAATATCCAGGGCCTGCCCACCTGGTATGAAATCCGCGCCAACCACAATGGTTATATGTCCTACGTGAGCCACGTGGACGTCATGGTGGCAATGAATGCGCAAACCTATCAAAAAGACCTGTCGGATGTCAGTCCTGGCGGTTTTCTGATTTATGATTCAACCTGGCCGCGGGAACGCAGCCTGCATCGCAACGACATCATCGTGCTGGGCGTGCCGCTGGCCAAGCTCTGCAATGAGAATTTCAGTTCTTCGCGCCTGCGCATCCTGATGAAAAATGTCGCGTACGTGGGCGTGCTCGCGGCCCTGATGGACATCGACCTGGAAATCATCCGCACGCTGCTGCAGGAAGCTTTTGCCAGCAAACCCAAAGTGGTTGACAGCAACCTCAAAGCCCTCATGCTTGGTTTCGACTACGCGAAACAGAATTTCAGCTGTCCCCTGCCGGTGCGGGCGGAGGTCATGGGCGATAACAGCGGGTACATCCTCATCGACGGCAATACGGCCACGGGACTCGGTTGTGTCTATGCAGGCGCCACCGTGGGCGCCTGGTATCCCATCACACCGTCTACTTCAGTGATGGATGCCTTCACGGCCTATTGTGAAATGTTCCGTACCGACGAGAAAACCGGTGAAAAACGCTTCTGTATTGTGCAGGCTGAAGATGAACTGGCGGCTGCCGGCATGGTGCTGGGCGCCAACTGGGCGGGGGCCCGCGCGTTCACCCCCACTTCGGGGCCGGGGATCTCGCTGATGAGTGAATTTATTGGTTTTGCTTACTACGCGGAAATCCCGTCCGTGTTCATCGATGTGCAAAGGGTAGGGCCATCCACGGGCATGCCGACCCGTACGCAGCAATGCGATCTCATGCTCTGCGCCTACGCCTCGCACGGTGACACCCGCCACCCGATCCTGTTCCCGTCCAACCCCAGGGAATGTTTTGACATGGCGATCAACGCTTTCGACCTGGCCGACCGGCTGCAGACCCCGGTCTTCATGCTGTCCGACCTGGACATCGGCATGAACGACTGGATGGTTCCGGAGCTGAGTTGGGATGACACTTACCAGCCTGATCGCGGCAAGGTGCTGGGGGGTGAGGAATTGGCGAAAATGGACCGCTTTATCCGCTACCTGGACGTAGATGGTGACGGCATCACCTATCGTACCTTGCCGGGCGAAGACCCCAAGGGTGCTTATTTTGTCCGCGGCTCGGGCCACAATCGCTACGGTGCTTATACTGAAGATTCAAGCCAGTATCAGGATGTCATGGACCGTCTGCTGGTGAAGTGGGAAACGGCAAAGGGCCTGGTACCCCCGGCTGTACTCAACAAGGCGGAGTGGCGAACCAAGGTCGGGATCATCGCCTTTGGCAGTTCAGACCCAGCCGTGATCGAGGCGCGTGATAGCTTGGCGGAAGAGGGTATTCATACCGATTACCTGCGCATCAGGGCCTTTCCCTTTGGCCAGGAAGTGGAGGATTTCCTGCATAATCACGAGACAATATTCGTGGTTGAGCAGAACCGGGATGCCCAGATGAAGTCATTGCTGATGCTGGAAACCAATAACATTGCCGACCGCCTGGTGTCGATCCTGCATTACAATGGCATGCCCATCCCCAGCGAATGTGTGGTGCGGGGTGTCTCTGAGCACCTGAAATCGGAGGCTGTCGCATGACCTACATCCGCAAGCCAAAAATTGCACTGCCTGGACAGAAGAAAAATGAGCTAGGGTTGCTCCTAGGGGACTACGAAGGCTCCATGTCTACGCTGTGTGCCGGTTGCGGCCACGACTCGATTACTGCGGCGCTGGTCCAGGCCTTGTGGGAAATGTCCATCGCGCCGGAACAGTTGATCAAATTGTCCGGCATCGGTTGTTCCTCCAAGACGCCGGCCTATTTCGTTCACGGCGCCCATGGCTTCAATGCCGTTCACGGGCGCATGCCTTCAGTGGCCACGGGAGCGACAGTGGCCAACCGTGACCTGATCTGTATTGGCATTTCCGGCGATGGTGATTCCCTTTCCATCGGCTTTGGTCAATATGCTCATGCCATCCGCCGCAACCTGAATATGCTTTACATGATTGAGAATAACGGGGTGTATGGTCTCACCAAGGGCCAATTCTCGGCCGCTGCTGATCCAGGCAGCACGTCAAAGAAGGGTGAGGTCAACGTGATGCAAAATATCAATGTGGTCGCCACTTCCATTTCCATGGGCGCCAGTTTTGTGGCGCGCGCATTTTCAGGTGACCGTGAGCAATTGGTGCCACTGCTCAAGGCGGGCATTGCACATCCCGGCTGTGCGGTGCTGGACATCATTTCACCCTGCGTTACCTTCAACGATCATGAAGGCTCGACCAAGAGTTACGCCTACATTCGTGAACATGCTCACATCGCGACCCATGTTGACCTGGTCCTTCCCGCCGAAGCAATCACGACCGAGTACAAGGAAGGTGAAACCGTAATCGTCAAGCTGCATGGCGGTTCCACCATCGTGTTGAAAAAGGTCGATGCGGAGTACGATCCTACCTCACGCAGCAAGGCACTGGCCTACCTGGAAAAACACCGTGGCCTGGGTCAGGTGATCACCGGCCTGCTGTTCATTAATGAAGACCTGCCGGACTTGCATGGCATGTTCAACACCGCAAAAACGCCGCTGAAGGACTTCAAATACCGCGATCTCAACCCCGGCAGCGCAGCCCTCACTAAGCTGCAGCAGGGCATGAAATAGCTGTGAAACTATAAATTACCCTTACCCCAACTCCAGAAAATAAACTCATTTTTTTGCTTGGCTCTTAAAGACTTAGCCCTTAGTATTAACGGTTCGGGCCTGTGTCATCTATGTGGGCCGGAGTGATGATTTGGCGGCTCAAGAAAAACCAGCGCCGTTAATAACCTGGATTCGCTAGCGAGG
>JADFKH010000008.1 GCA_022565025.1 Pseudomonadota bacterium | reverse complement strand
AACTCAACGAACATGATCTCGACGACGGGTCGGAGCCCCGTTGCTGCCGCGCCGACGGCTGCGCCGACGAACCCCATCTCGGAAATCGGAGTGTCGCGAACCCGAAGGGGCCCAAACTCCTCGAGGAGGCCGTCTGACGTCTTGAACGGTCCCCCGGCCACACCTATATCTTCACCGAGCAGCACCACCGTCGGATTGGTCCGCATTTCATCCTCGAAGGCGGCCACAATCGCCTGGTTCATACGCGCAACCAGGTCAACGAAGCCTGGGCGGGAATTGACGTTCAGTTGCAGCGCCGGTACGAGTTGGTCCCCAATCTCGTAGCCGTGGTAAAGGGCTACATGAGACACGAATCCGGGGTGCTGGAGCGCGTTACCCGATTACGCGCACAACCGGAAATGGAAACGAGTGAGCGCGCCAGCCAGGAATCCGGGCTCTCTCGATCAATCGGACGCCTGTTCGCAGTGGCTGAAGATTACCCGGACCTCAAGGCAAGTGAGGGTTTCAGGCAGCTTCATTCAAGCTTGGTCGAAATTGAGGAACAACTGCAGTATGCGAGAAGGTATTACAACGGCAGCGTCCGGGATAATAATAATCTCGCGGAGGGGTTTCCCTCGATGCTGATCGCCCGGTTTTTTGACTTTAACCAAGCAGTTTTCTTTGAAATAGAACTAGCCAGCCAGAGACAGGCCCCTGCAATAAAACTCAACCGAGATTGAACAGTAAGGAGGATCCATGCGTCCCTGGATCATCATTTTATGCTGCCTGCTGCCCTTGCTCGCAATTGCAGATGAGCGCATCCTCGATTACCAATCAGATATCCGGATCCATGAAAATGGGACACTGACCGTTACCGAAACCATTCGTGTTCGAGCGGAAGGCAAAAACATCCGGCGCGGTATCTACCGTGATTTCCCGACCAGCTACAAAGACCGGCTGGGCAACCGGTTCCGGGTAGATTTCAGCGTGATCTCTGTCCGGCGCAACGGCCAGCCTGAGCCCTGGCACACGGAAAAACGAGCGAACGGCATCCGGGTCTATTTCGGTAGCGCCAATCATTTTCTTGAGCACGGTGAACATCAATACGAACTCGTCTTTTTCACCAACCGGCAAATTGGTTTTTTCACAGAGCACGACGAACTGTGGTGGAACGTCACTGGCAATGGCTGGATGTTTCCCATGGATCACGTGACCGCCACCATTTCATTTCCCTTCACTTTTACACGGGACGAACTGAAGCTGAGTGTTTACACGGGCCGCTACGGATCAAAGGCAAGCAGGGCAATCGCTGAAGTTGTTACCAGCGGCAAGGCCAGGTTCGAGACCACCAGTCCCCTTGAGCCGTGGGAGGGCATGTCCGTTATCGCCGCATGGCCCAAAGGCTGGATAACTGAACCTGGATTCGGACAAAAAACAGTCTGGTTTGCGCGTGACAACGGCGCTGTAATCGTCTTGTTTCTCGGCCTGATTTTGCCGTTGGCATGGTATTACTGGTCCTGGAACAAAGTCGGACGTGACCCGGAAAAGGGCGTCATCATTCCCCGGTTCAAACCGCCAAGGGGGCTGTCACCTGCAGCCTGCAGCTATGTGAAGGATATGTCTTTTAACCGTAACGCGTTTACTGCTGCCATTATCAGTCTGGCCGTAAAGGGGCAACTGGTGATCGACGAGGATGATGAAGAATTCACCCTGCAACGCAAGACCGGCACGCCTGCCACCCCGCTGACAAAAGGTGAGCAGGCCACACTGGAAGAACTGCTGCCCCGGCCCGGATCCAGCATTCAAATGGATAATGAAAATTACCGGGATTTCCAGTCGGCAAGGCAGATGCTGAAAAAAGAGTTGAAAAAGGAATACCTCGGGCGCCTGTTCCATCTCAACAGCGTCTACATGGCGCCGGCGGTACTGATGTTCATCGCTGCGGCTATCATCGCAGCATTCTTCGCAGGCGGGCCAGCCGTCTGGTTCACATACCTCGTACTGACCATGGCTCTGCATGGGTTGTTTACTTTCCTGATGCGCGCTCCCACCCGGGCAGGTCGCCTGGTCATGGACGAAATTGAAGGCTTCAAAATGTACCTGGATACCGCCGAGCAGGACCGCCTGGACCGTATGCGCTCCCCGCTAATAACGCCCGAAGTTTTTGAAACTTTCCTGCCCTTTGCTTATGCGCTGGGCGTTGCGAACAATTGGTGTGAACGCTTCGCACGCGAAATGCCCGAAGAAGTCCACCGGCAGGCTGGTTACCACCCCCACTGGTATAACGGCAACTTCCACGGCGTGGATGCGCTAAACCATCTCGGTGATGACTTCGGCAGTTCTTTTTCCTCCGCCATTTCGTCAGCCTCATCACCACCCGGCTCATCATCCGGCTCTGGTGGCGGTTTCTCCGGCGGTGGCGGCGGCGGTGGCGGCGGCGGTGGCTGGTAGCACAGGTGACCGTGCTGTGCAGAGCCGGGGTCAGATCCTGTGGGGTCAGAGTAAAGTGCCAGAGTGGTTACTCTGGCACTTTACTCTGACCCCATCTTCCTGCTAAAATCCGCCTTACTGTATATATTTATAGTATTATGAATAGGCGCATGAAAATGACCGAAAAAAGGCTGACCGCCAGACAGAAGGAAGTTCTTAAGTTTATTTCAGAATTCATTGAGAATAATAAATTTCCGCCTACCAGAGCGGAGCTTTCTACACATTTTGGCTTCCGCTCCCCCAATGCGGCGGAGGCGCACTTGCGGGCGCTGGAGAAGAAAGCCGTCATCAGCATAGGGCGCGGCGTATCGCGCGGCATTGTTCTGTTGCCACTGGCGGTAGGTGAGCTGCCGGCCTCCGCCAACAGTCCGCTCCCACTAATAGGCCGGGTAGCCGCTGGCAGCCCGATACTGGCGCAGGAAAACATTGAGGGCGAGTACCGCGTGGACCCTGCCCTGTTCACGCACAAACCCGATTACCTGCTGCGGGTCGAAGGCATGAGTATGCGCGATGCAGGCATCCTGGATGGTGACCTGCTGGCGGTGCACCGCACTCCGGAAGCCCGCAACGGGCAGATCGTGGTGGCCCGGCTGGATGATGAAGTCACCGTCAAACGCTTCCATCGCCGTGGATACCGGGTGCAACTGATCCCGGAAAACGCCGATTTTGAACCCATCGAGGTCAATCTGTACAGGCAGAAACTCACCATCGAAGGCCTCGGAGTCGGCGTGATCCGCCCGAAATTAAATTAGGGCTACCAATGCCGCAAAACAGCACCATCAGCAAGCTGCTCAGCACCACACCACAATTGTGGCAAGGGCATCGCGCCAACCACGCTCAGCGTACTTTGCCCACCGGTCATGTAAGGCTGGATGCACGATTGCCGGGTGGCGGCTGGCCGCTGGGTGCGATAACCGAGCTGATCTGTGCAAAACCAGGACTGGGCGAGTTCAGCCTGCTGTTCCCCACCCTTACCAACATCAGTAAACAGGGCCAATGGATCATCATGATAGACCCGCCATGGATACCCTACCCCGCCTCACTGCACGGCCATGGCCTGTTGCTCGAGCAACTTCTGCTGGTACGCACACACCAGGAAAAGGAATCGCTGTGGGCCTGTGAACAGGCGCTCAGCGGCGGCCAGAGTGGTGCGGTGCTGGCCTGGCCCGAACGGATCAGTTTTACCCGCCTGCGGCGCCTGCAGCTGGCGGCCGAGAACAGCGGCAAGGTGGCTTTCCTGTTCCGGCCTGAAAATGCGCTCGATGCGGCTTCACCGGCTGCCCTGAGACTGCAACTGGAGGCTGGTGGTCAGCGCGGCACCCGGATTAATGTCCTCAAGTGCCGTGGAAGCCGGCCGGTTGAACCCGCGTGGATTCCACGACCTTATGCCCAAGCCCATACTCGGCCCATACCGAATCCACAGGCGCCCGGTGCGCTCACCCAACCGGTTGCCGGCACCACGACCAGCCGGGGTCAGAGAACTATTTCCCACCTGAGCGTTTGATAAAGAAGCAGATGCTTTTCCGGGAAATGGTTCTCTGACCCCATTCGTCTCCATTCGTCTTGACAACCATCAACTGATGCAAAAAAGTACATCGACCCCGTGCTGGCTTGGTATACGGTTGCCACACTTGGCGCTGGACCTGCTGACCCGCGGACAGGCCAGGAACGGCCTGCCCATCGCGGTCAGTGAATCAATTAAGCGGCGCGAGCTGATCATCGACTGTAATCCAGCGGCCCTGTCCGTTGGTGTGAAGGCCGGTATGCCGGCCACGGCCGCCCTGGGCCTGGTGGATACACTCCAGGTAGTGGAGCGTGATACAGGCGCAGAACAGCGGGCCCTGCAGCGCCTGGCAGCCTGGTGCTACCAGTACAGCAACCAGGTAAGCATCCCGGCTGACCGCAATGGCTTGTTCCTGGAGGCCGGCGCCAGTGAACGCCTGTTTGGCAGGCCACAGACCCTGGGCAATCGTCTGGGACGAGAGCTCGGGCAACTCGGTTACCATGCCATGACGGGTTCTGCTGCCACCCCGGAAGCGGCCTGGCTGGCAGCCTACGAGGGCCTGCATATCTATAGTGCGGGACACATACGCCAGCAAATCGGCCCGCTGCCTCTCGGGCGCCTGCAACTGGATGCCGCGCAACAACTTGCCTTGGAGCGTATGGGCTTTCGCCAGGTGCGTGACCTGCTCAGGCTGCCACGCAAGGCACTGACCCGGCGTTTCGGTCCCACCGTTGCCGATTACCTCGATCGTGTGCTGGGTATCCAGGCTGATCCCCGGACCCTGTACCAGCCGCCGGAAACTTTTGCTTCCCGGATGGACCTGCCGGCTGAAATCACCACCAGCCAGGCCTTGTTATTTCCGCTGAAGCGCTTAGTAGAGGAACTATGCGGCGTGCTGCGCGGTGGTGATACAGCGGCACAATCGTTACAGATTGTGCTCGGCCATGAGGACCATGAAGATACCCTGCTGGAACTGGGCCTGCAGTCCCCCACCCAGGCCCAGGCCCGCCTGATGACGGTGTTGCGTGAACGCCTGGAACGCCTGCGCCTGCCCCGGCCGGTGCGTGAAATCCGCCTGGAAGCCCCGCAACTTCTGCAATTCAGTGCGGGCCAGCACAGCCTGTTCATGGATACAACAACGGAACACAAGCAAGGCATCGAACAACTGGTCGAACGCCTGCAAGCCCGCCTGGGCCGCGAATCAGTCACCGGCATTACCGGCGTAGAGGATCACCGCCCGGAATACAGCTGGCGCCCCCGTACACTGGATGAACAAGCAGACTGCACCGCACTCGCCCACCGCCCCAGCTGGCTGCTGCCAAAACCCAAACGCTGTACCATCGAAGACTACGAAATTCTCGCCGGCCCCGAACGCATCGAGAGCGGCTGGTGGGACGGCCGCGATTGCCGCCGCGATTATTTCATCGTCCGTGACACCCATGGCAGCACGCTGTGGGCCTTCCACGAATACAAGCCACGCCGTGGCTGGTATCTGCACGGAATTTTTGCCTGAAAGGTTTTCTTTATACGGTTCAGGACCTGCCCGTGCAGTTCCACTGGTGGTACAGTAGAATTTGCAAACAACCCCCACGCAGGTGAACAGCCGATGAGTGATCAGCAGCTAAGAGATTTATTGGCCCGGCTCCACAAAGAGTTGGAAAACACGGATGAAGTCGATTCGGAGACGCTCGAGTTGGTGCGGGAGCTGGACACAGAAATTAATCGCCTGGTGGAGTCTGGCTCTGGCGGTGACGAGTTCGACAACGTCATGGACCGCGCAAAATCAGTGGAAACCCGGTTTGCAGTGGATCACCCTGCTGCCGAACGGTTTCTGCGTGAAATCATCGACGCACTGGCAAAAGTGGGAATCTGAGCGAACACGCGGCGAATCATCAGCATGAATACCATCGGAAAATTATTCCTGAAAGGCCTGGCCGTGGTGATCCCGGCGGTCCTGACACTGGCGATATTCTGGTGGATGGCCAGGGGCGCGGAACGATTACTGGGCGGCCTTATCATCCGCTTCCTGCCCGAGGGTTGGTATATCCCGGGAATGGGTGTGGTATCCGCGCTGGCGATTACCATCCTGATCGGGCTGTTGACCCATATCATCCTGTTTCAGAAGCTTTTCGACCTGGGTGACCGGATCCTCAATCGCTTACCGCTCATTAAAACCATTTATTCAGCCATCAGGGATTTTATCGGTTATCTCAGCCCGGACAGCAGTAAAGCGATGAGCAAAGTTGTGCTGGTGAAAATTCCCGGTCAGGAGTTTGAAATGCTGGGTTTTGTCACCCGTGAGGAGTTCAGCCGGTTTCCATTGAAGCTTACGATTGATGACCCCATCGCGGTGTATCTTCCCATGAGTTACCAGATTGGCGGTTATACCCTTTTCCTGCCGCGTTCCTGCCTCACGCCGGTAGATATATCCTTCGAAGATGGCATGAAGCTGGTTTTGACCGGGTCGGTAGCGCGCAAGGAGGAACCAGACGCGCCCTAACAAAATACTGTATATTAATACAGTATGTATCAGACTCCACTCTACGCCGAACTGGCCTGCACCAGTAACTTCACTTTCCTGAGCGGTGCTTCCCACCCCCAGGAGTTGGTCACACGCGCCTCTGAACTCGGCTACCAGGCCATCGCCATCACCGACGAATGCTCATTGGCCGGCGTGGTGCGAGCGCTGGAGGAGGCGCAGCGTTGCGCGGAGCGTGGACTGCCTGTCCAGTTGATCCCCGGCAGCAGTTTCCGTCTGGAGAATGGCTCGCGACTGGTGCTGCTGCCGGAAGATCATGCCGGTTATACCCAACTCTGTACCTTGATCACCCTGGGCCGCCGTAATGCACCCAAGGGCAGGTACGCCCTGCCTGATTCCAGTTTCGAGCACGGCCTCGACCATTGCCTGGCGTTGTGGCTGCCCGGAGATATGGACGGGGAGGAAGAGGATGCACTGACCGCGCACTGGCTGACGACGTATTTCCCGCAACGCTGCTGGATGGGCGTCAGCCTGCACCTGGGGCCGGATGATGCGAAACGCCTGGCGCGGCGGTTCGCTACTGCACAAACGGCCGGCTTGGCGGTGGCGGCCTGTGGCGATGTACGAATGCATATCCGCTCTCGCCGCATGCTGCACGACGTGCTGGCTGCGGTTCGCCACGGCTGCACCGTTGCCGGCCTGGGTTACCGCGCCCTGCCCTGTGGGGAACGCCACCTGCGAACGCGTGCACGCCTGGCACAACTGTTCCCGGCAGAGTGTCTGGAAGAAACAGTGGTGATTGCAGAACGCTGCCAGTTCCGGCTGGAACAATTGCACTATCATTATCCACGCGAAGTGGTGCCGGACGGCATGACGCCCATCGCCCACCTGCGCGAACTGACTGCGGCCGGTATCGCGGAACGCTGGCCAGGGGGGATTGACCAGGATTTGCGTGATCAGATTGAAAAAGAACTTGGCCTGATCGAGGAACTGCGCTATGAGTCCTATTTCCTGACGGTTTACGACATCGTCAAATTCGCGAAAAGCCAGGGCATCCTGTGCCAGGGCCGCGGCTCAGCGGCCAATTCAGCGGTGTGTTACTGCTTAGGGATAACCGAGGTGGACCCGGCGCGCATGAACATGCTGTTCGAACGCTTCATCTCGCGTGAACGTGATGAGCCGCCGGACATCGATATCGATTTCGAACACGAGCGGCGCGAGGAGGTGTTCCAGTACATCTACCGCAAGTATGGCCGTGACCGGGCCGCGCTGACCGCCACCGTGATCACCTATAAACCACGCAGCGCAATTCGCGATGTGGGTAAGGTGCTGGGTTTTTCACTCAGCCAGGTCGACCAACTGGCACGCAACACGGCCTGGTGGGAGAACCCCGAGGGTTTCGCTCAGCGCATCAGCCAGCAGGGCTTCGCGCTGGATAACCTGAAAGTGCGGCAACTGATCCACCTGGTGCAGGCCATCGTCGGCTTCCCGCGCCACCTGTCCCAGCACGTTGGCGGCTTCGTGATATCGCAAACACCCCTGGCCGGCCTGGTTCCGGTGGAAAACGCCGCGATGGCCAATCGTACGGTCATCCAGTGGGACAAGGAGGATCTGGAAACCCTGGGTATGCTGAAGGTTGACTGCCTTGCACTGGGCATGCTGACGGTGATTCACCGCTGCCTGGATCTCATTGGTAAAAAAGTGGATGACATCCCGGCCGAAGACCCGCAAACCTACGCAATGATCCAGCGGGCCGATACCGTGGGTGTATTCCAGATCGAATCCCGCGCGCAAATGGCCATGCTGCCACGCCTGAGACCCGCTTGCTTCTACGACCTGGTGATCCAGGTCGCCATCGTCCGGCCGGGCCCCATCCAGGGCAACATGGTGCACCCTTTCCTGCAGCGCCGTCGCGGCACCGAAGCGGTCGATTATCCCTCCGAAGCCCTGAAAGCAGTGCTGGAGCGCACCCTGGGCGTGCCGATCTTCCAGGAGCAGGTGATGCAGATCGCGATGGTTGCAGCCGGCTTCAGCGGCTCCGAGGCCGACGTACTGAGGCGTTCCATGGCTGCCTGGGCGCGCCGCGGCGGCATGGAGCATATGCACCAACGCCTGGTCAGCGGCATGCTGGAGCGTGGTTATAGCGAGGCTTTCGCCGAGCAGATTTTCCAGCAGATCAGGGGCTTTGGTGAATACGGTTTCCCGGAGTCCCACGCCGCCAGCTTCGCGCTGTTGGTCTATGTCTCGGCCTGGATGAAGTGCCATCACCCGGCGGCCTTTAGCTGCGCCCTGCTGAACTCCCAGCCAATGGGTTTCTACCAACCCGCGCAACTGGTGCAGGATGTGCGCAGGCACGGGGTGAAAGTGTTGCCGGTGGATGTGCGCTACAGCAGATGGGATTGCACACTGCAGCGCCATCGGGACTCATTGGCGCTCAGGCTGGGCCTGCGCATGGTCAAGGGCATGCGCAAAGACAGTGCACACCGCATCGAGCTGGGCTGCGATGAAAAGCCATTTACCGATGTCCAGGACCTCACCACCCGCGCCAGCCTGGACCGTCACGACCTGGCCGTACTGGCCGAAGCCGCTGCCCTGCGCAGCCTGGCGGGCCACCGCCACCGGGCACGCTGGGAGATTGCCGCCAGTGAAAAGCCGGTGGCAGGTTTGCCTCTTGGGGGTCCTGACCCCGATTTTGTCAGCATCCGGCCGCCGTCACAGGTAGACGACACACGAGCCGACTACGCCAGTACCGGCCTGACCCTGGGTCGCCACCCGATTGCGCTGCTGCGGTCTGTTCTGCGCCGCAGGCGGGCCATCACTGCGCGTGAACTGCACGCCCTGCCGCACGGCACCCGCACCCGCGCCTGTGGCCTGGTTACGATGCGCCAGCGCCCCATGACCGCCAGCGGCACCATTTTCCTGACCCTGGAAGACGAAACCGGCTGTGTCAATGTCGTGGTGTGGCCGCGCCTGTGCGAGAAACAGCGTGCCGAAATACTTGGCGCCTCGGTACTCGCGGTGGATGGCGTCATAGAAACAGATGGCGATGTACACCACCTGATTGCCGACCGGGTACACGACTTCAGTCACCTGGCGGGCGGCCTGGAAAGCAAGTCAAGGGATTTTTGCTGAATTTTGAAAAAGGTGGTTTATACTTCTTGTCCATCCGCCGGATTAAAGACTGAAGTCGCACAGTTGCGTGAAACTTGTGCCTGGTAGGCTCGGATAAGTGATCAGAAAGGGACTAAGACCCGGTTTCAAAATCGGAATTGATCTGCCTGCTGACAAGGGCGCCTGGCGCAGGGTCTTGCCATTCAGGCGTTCATGGATCGCCATCGTCATCCTGGCGATCATGGATATTATTTTTATCATCCCCTTAGTGACCACCCTGCAGCAGGCAGCTTACCAATGGAGCAAGTTCGATTCCTTGTCCGACCTGGTGGGCGCACTGTTTCTCAGTGCCTGGTTACTTGGCTGGTTGATCGGACCGCTGGTCATGACCGGTATTCTGACACTGCTGCTGTTTGGCCGAGAAGTCCTCAAGGCGCGGCCAGGTACCGTTGAGATTTTTATCGGATTACCCTTGATGGGCGTCACATTACAATATGATGTCGCAAAGATGCGAAATCTGCGTATTGAGCACCCGCCCAACAAATCAGGCAAGTCATGGCGCGGGTCTCATTTTGCCTTTGATTACGGTGCCAATACGATTGCGGTTGGTTCAGCCATCGGTAGCGATGAGGTTGCCGAACTGGCAAGCCGCATTCAGATGGCAAGCGGTACAGCCGTCCGCCGCGGTGATGCTTTGCCCGGGGAAGTGCAAACAAAATGGGCAGCAAATGAGGAAGATTCCCCTGCTTTGCCGTTAGCCGGCGCGACAGGCAATGGCAGCCCGGTCACATTGATGTCCCCCTCGACCCTGGCGCTGATTATTGCCAACCTGGTTCCGGTTGCCGGAATGATCTTCCTGGGCTGGAACCTTAGCGACGTGATGGTACTTTACTGGGCCGAAAGTGCTGTTATCGGTTTTTTCAACCTGTGCAAGATCGCGGTCATTGGCCACTGGATGGCGCTACTGGCCGGACCCTTCTTTGTCGGTCACTTCGGTGGTTTTATGTCCGTCCACTTCCTGTTTATCTATTCTCTGTTCGTTAAGGGGCCACAGGGGGGAAATGGATCAGGTGGCGAGCTGGCAGATGTTGCGCAACTTTTTGTCAATCTGTGGCCGGCGCTGGCAGCCTTGTTTGTCAGTCATGCCTTTTCTTTTTTCAAAAACTTTCTTGGCCGTCGTGAATATCGGGGGCGGACTCTAAAAACCCAGATGACAGAGCCGTACAGTCGAATTATCTTCATGCACCTGGTAATAATCTTTGGTGGTGGACTGACGATTATTCTGGGAGAGCTGACACCGGTGCTGCTGATGGTGATTGGCCTGAAGATATTTTTTGATGTAAGGGCGCACCTGAGACAACGCCTGGGATCGTGTTGAATCCGACAGGCTCCCCTTACATATCGGCGGCAAGCGTTCTCCGGCCCAGCTTCCGGCCCAGCCAGCCAAACAGCATTCCTGGCCAATGCCGTATGACATCCAGCCAGGTATAGATCGTTGGCAGCAGCACCAGGCTGACGAAAGTCGAGAACAATAGTCCGCCGACGATGGCCCTTGCCATCGGGAAGTACGGCGGACCGTCCCCGCCGAGCTGGGTGGTACCAATGCACAACGGAGCCAGCCCCAGCACCGTCGTGCCCACAGTCATCAAGATGGGGCGCAGGCGCTCCCTGCCCGCCCTGATCAGGGCCTCGTCCCGGGACAAACCCTGCAGGCGCAACTGGTTGACGTGATCGATCAACACAATGCCATTGTTCACCACCACGCCAATCAGGATCAGGATGCCGATCATGGCCATTAAGGTGAAGGTCGTACCGGTGAGCAGGAAGAACCAGAACACGCCGATCACCGAGAAAATAATCGTACAGATCATGCTGAGCGGGTAAATCAGGGATTCAAACTGGGCGGCCAGCACGATGTAGATGAGGGCGATGGCCAGCAGGATATTGAACAGCATCTTCATCATGGCTTCCTGGTCGTCGTCAAAGCCGCCACCGAATTTCCACGCATAACCGCTGGGCAGTTGCATCAGGTCCATCCTGGCCTTGATCAGTTTCTTTGCTTTTTCAGCGGTAATGCCATCGAGTTGGGCGGTGACTTTCAACCCGGTTTGACGATCGAGGCGTTGAATCTTGGTGGGACCGGTGTGCTGGCTGAAATCCACCATGGACACCAGGGGAATGGCCACACCGTCACGGTTGCGCAACTTGATGTCACGCAAGTCTGCAATTGATCTGCGGTCCTCTTCCCGGAACTGCAGTCTTACCGGGATTTCTCCTTCCTCCCCCTTGAATTCACGCAGTTCGACACCGCGGATTGCAATCGCGACAGCCTGGGCGACCTGCTGGGTTGAAAAGCCGAGTTGGTTGGCTCGTTCCCTGTCCACGCGGATCTGGACCTCCTGGTCGCCCGCTGAGGCCGCTGATACCACTCCGGTAAGGCCTTCGACGGTAGACAGGATGCGTACCGCATCATCAGCCAGTTCACGCAGCACTTCGCTGGATGACCCGGTGAGGGTGATATTGAGCATGTCGCCACCACCAACACGTTCAAAACCGAATGCCGGCTCGCCGATGGCTATTTTTGGCAAGCCGTCCATGATGTCCGTCGAAATTTCATGAACA
Organism: Pseudomonadota bacterium; assembly: GCA_022565025.1. Classification (GTDB taxonomy): domain Bacteria; phylum Pseudomonadota; class Gammaproteobacteria; order Xanthomonadales; family SZUA-36; genus JAJRRA01. The sequence continues at coordinate 13,422 of JADFKH010000008.1, read as the reverse complement.
GAACGGGTAGCCTCGTCGTCATCTTTAAGCAGGATGACCGATATCGCTTCGCCCTGTTCGTTGTAATAGGTGTAAACCGCGCGGATTTCGAACCATTCCTGGTTGCCGTAGAGAAAATCCTCGATCCGATCGACCGATTGCTTGATTTTTGCCAGCGGGTAATTGCCGTTCAGGTTGAAATTCAGATACAACCGGCGGGTCTGGTCCTGTGGAAACATGTCCGTTTCGACGATGGATATGGGGATGGCTGCTGAAATCAGGGTCAGAATGACCATACCCGCGGCCAGCCAGCGATGCCGCATGTTCCACTGCAGCAGGCGCACGTAACGTTGCTTCAAGCGCTCGACCATGGCGTTTTGTTCACTGGAAGCGGGCCGGTCAATGCGCGATGCCAGCAGCGGAATGATCGTCTGTGCGATAAACAGGGAAACGACCAGGGACACCACGATGGCGACCGCCACGTGGGTCAGGAAGATGGAGATCTGGTCCTGTTCACCAAAGATGATCGGCAGAAACACGGCCGCGCTGGTCACCGTACCGGCCGCAACCGCGAGCCCAACGGCGCTGACACCGCGCAGCGCGGAGCCCCGGGGGTCATCCGGGGTTTTTTCATGCTCGGTGTGAATGCTCTCACTGACCACCACGGCGTTGTCGACCAGCATGCCCACCGCCAGCATCAGCCCCATCATCGAAAGAATATTCAGCGACAGGCCCAGGAAATACATCACCCCCAGGGTGATGGTGATCGCAATCGGTACGGCCAGCGAAACCATCAACGTGGTCTGGATACTGCGCAGGAAAAAATACAAAACGAACAGTGACAGCAATGCACCGAATAGTCCTGCCTTGAGCAAATCGCCCAGCGACTCGCTGACGCCTTCAGCCTTGTTCTCCAGGAAGAACAGATTGATGCCCTGCATTTCGGGGGTCTGAGCGATGCGTTCGATTTCCGCCTGTGCCCGTTTACCCACTTCGACCAGGTTGGATCCACTTTCCTTGTAGATGCTTACCCCTATCGCGTATTTCTGGTCCAGGTGGCGCGCATAATCGCGCCGCTTGCTATCGTATTTGATTTCCGCAATATCGCTCAGGCGAAGACCATCCCGGGTTATGACCAAGTCCCTGATCTCATCGATCGAGCGGAATTCACCGCGTGGATTTACCCGGTAACGGGTATCACCGTCGCGGATCAGGCCGGCTGAATCCGAGAAATTGACCTGGCTGAGCTGGGCCTGCAATTCGACCAGGTCGATGCCATGGGCGATCACGCGGTCGGCGATTAGATCGATTCTGATTTCGCGTGGTTCGATGCCCTGGAAGTCTACCCTGGCAACGCCCGGTAAACGCTGCAGCGGCCTGACCAGGCTGCGCATCAGCATATCCCAGGCCGTGGAAAGGTCCCGCTCACTGGAGATGCGCAGCGTCAGTACCGGCATGTCGGTAAAATTGAATTTGAGTACGTTGATGCGGCGCACATCGGCAGGTAACTGATCACGGATCGCCTCGACCCGCTCGCGTGCTTCAACTGCCTTGGTCGCGACATCCGTTCCCCAGTCGAAAATCACCTCGAGGCGTGAGCCGTTGGCCGAAGAGGTGGATTCCAGCCGCTTGATGCCGCTCAGGGTCGCGATCACTTCTTCGACCGGGCGGGTGATTTCCCGTTCGACTTCTTCTGGCGTGGAGCCCTGGTACGGAATGTCCAGTATGATGAACGGGATATCCACCCCAGGGAAGTATTCCAACGGCAGCAGGCGGCTGGAGACCAGGCCAACCGCCACCATGGAAACAAACACCATGACGATGGTGACCGGCCGGTTCATTGCAAAGCGTGCAGGCGCCATGGATCAGGCCATTACCGCGGCTGTGTATGTCCGCCGGTCCAGCAGCGAATACATCACCGGCACCACCAGCAGGGTTAACAGGGTCGAGGTTAATAAACCGCCAATGACCGTAATCGCCATCGGCGTTCGCATCTCTGAGCCCTCACCCAATCCCATTGCCATCGGCAGCAGTCCGAGCACGGTAGTCAATGTTGTCATCATGATCGGGCGCAGGCGAAGTCTGGCCGCCTCCTTGATCGCGCTCATGCGCTCCATACCACGCTGGCGCAATCGATTGATCATGTCAACCAGTACGATGGCATTGTTCACGACAATCCCGGCTAACATGATCAGACCGATAAATACGATCACGCTGAGGCTCGTTGCGGTAATCCACAGGGCCAGGGCCACGCCGACCGCGGCCAGCGGGATCGAAAACAGGATGACGAAGGGATGGAGCAGGGATTCAAACTGGGAAGCCATCACCATGTAGACCAGGAATATGGCCAGCCCCAGAGCGAACATGAGGGACTTGAACGAAGCGGCCATTTCTTCACTCTGCCCGGTAATGTTAATCGTCAGGCCGTATGGCAATCGCAAGTCAGCAAGCAGGTCTTTTGCTACCCGGGCTGCGGTGCCAAGGTCGCCGTAAGCGACGTTGGCCTGCACCAGCGCCAGTCGTTCCTGGTTACCGCGGCGAATTTCCGCCGGACCCTCGGCAATACGGATTTCGGCCACGGCTGATAACGGAACCGGCCGTTCACTTTTTGGATTAACGATCAGTTCGCGCACCGCCGCGATGGATTGGCGTTCTTCCTCGGCCAATCGGACCAGGACGTCGATCTTGCGTTCTCGCCAACTGTAGCGGGTCGCGACACGACCACGGATATTGCCGACGACCTGGTCGGAAATTTGTTTCACGGTCAGGCCCAGCGCAGCAGCACGTTCCTGGTCAAAAAAGATCTGGATTTCAGGGTGTCCCCGCTCAAGGCTGGATTGCACGTCCACAAAACGATCGGACGCACGCAAACGCCGCAACACTTCGTCACTGGCAGTGCGTAGCGAGTCAAGGTCATAGCCCTGGATTTCAATCTCGAGCGGCTGGTCAAAACTGAGCAATTCCGGTGCTGAGAAATGCGCGTTCAGGCCCGCGATGCCCCGTACCCGGTTGCGCATGTTGCGGATCACTCTGGCCTGATCTGAAGCGCTGGCTGAGGCTTTCATGGCCACCAGCATGCGTGCGATATTTTCGCCGCTTTCGGTCGGGTTGGCATCGATCCGGTTGCCGGAACCCGCCACGCCATAGACGTAATTCACGTCAGGATCAGCGGCAGCCAGGCGTTGTAAATCACTTTCGAGACGGTCGGTCTCCTCCAGCGGCGTACCCGGCGCTGCTTCCAGCATGACGTTAAACCGGCCCTGATCCATGCGGGGAATCAACTCCGTGCCAGTGTTCTGCAAAAGCACTACCGCAAGGAATAACAACGTGGTGGATATGACCAGAGTAACAAGCCGGTGGCCCAGGGCCCATTCCAGCAGGTGGCTGTACCTGGTGGAAAACCAGCGACCGGGGCGGCGGCTGCCCGGATCCCGGACAAGTGAGCGGTGCCCTGTGAGCGATGCCATCATCGGGATCAGGGTCACCGCAACCAGCAGCGAAATCGCCAGTGCAAAAGTGACCGTCAAGGCCTGGTCCCGAAACAATTGACCGGCGATCCCTTCAACGAAGGCCAGTGGCAGGAAGACCGCTATCGTGGTCAGCGTGGCGGCAATCACCGCCGTTGCGACTTCGCTGGTACCCTTGATGGCGGCGCTGACCAGCCCTTCTCCGTCGGCTCGGTAGCGGGAAATGTTTTCGAGCACCACGATGGCATTGTCCACCAGCAGGCCCGTTGCCAGGGCAATTCCACCCAGCGACATGATATTCAGTGAAATCCCGACCTGACCCATAAAGAAAAACGTGGCGATGATGGAAACCGGTATGGACAGCGCGATGATGAACGTAAACCAAATATTGCGTAGAAATATGAAGATCACCAGCACGGCCAGCAGGCCACCCAGCACCGCCGCAATAATCACCTCACTGATGGCGCGCTCGATAAAAGCGGATTGGTTGTCAACGACCTCCATCGACATGCCCTGCGGCAGATCATCGGCAATCGCTTCAAGACGTTTATTGATGCCTTGCGCTACGCTGACGGTATTGGCGTCACCTTCCTTGTAAATCGCAATTTCAACGGCTTCCTGGCCGTTCATACGGATGATAGCCTCGCGTTCGCTGTATCCTGCCCGGACATTGGCGATGTCGCGCAAGTACACCGGACGGACTTCACCCGGCGCAATGATCAGGTTGCCGAATTCCTCCACCGACCTGAATTGATTGATGGTGCGCACCAGGTAACGCTGGGTGCCTTCCTCGAGCCTGCCCGCCGATACGTTCACGTTTTCGGCCGCGAGCCTCGCGCTGAGATCATCCAGCGACAGATTCAGCTGGGCCATCTTGCGTTGATTGATTTCGATCTGGATTTCGTCTTCCAACCCACCGCTGATCTTGACTGCCGCCACGCCCTCGACAGGTTCCAATCTTCTCCTGATTTCCTCGTCGGCATAGCGGCGCAGTGCCTTGAGCGATGATTCGTCCGTTATTGCCGCGGCCCCTTCAAGTTCTTGGCCAAGCTCCTGGTCAGACACGCGGGTCGTGACCAGGCCAAAACGCATAATGGGATCGGTCGCCGGGTTAAAACGAAGCAGCAAAGGGCGGCTGGATTCCAGCGGCAATTGCAGAACTTCCAGCTTCTCGCGCACATCCAGACCGGCATGGTCCATGTTCGTGCCCCAGGCAAACTCCAGGATAACGTCGGACTGGCCGGCGCGGGATACCGATTTTACCGAAAGGACGTTTTTGACCACGCCCACGGCCTCTTCCACCGGGCGCGTGAGCAATGTTTCGATTTCCTCGGGTGCAGCACCGCGATATTCCGTGCGCACCGTCAGTGTCGGGTAGGACAGGTCGGGCAACAGGTTGACCTTCAGATCCTTGAGTGCAATCAGTCCGAACAGGACCAGGGTCACGGCGCCCATGGAAATTGCCACGCGTCTTCGCGTGGCAATTTCTACCAGCTTCATGGAACTGGTTTCGGTCATGCCTCCGGAGCCATTTCCACGTTAACCACCTCGACCAGTGTTCCATCACTGAGGCTGCCTTTCCCGGCCGTGACCACGGTTTCACCCTGTGCCAGGCCGACCAGGACCTCGATCAGCCCATTACGTTCGTAACCCAGCTGAATGTCCCGGCGGACTGCGCTGCCTTCATCATTAATAACGAATACATGGCTGAGTTCGTCCTCGGTAATGACTGCGCTTCGAGGTATGACTGGAACGTCCTCGTGCAGATCGTATAGAATCCCAATCCGCCCGAACAAACCCGGCTTCAGCATTTGGCCGTGATCTGTGATTTCAGCGGTAACGCGAAAAGTCCCCGTAGAGGGATCAACCACCGGGCTGATGCGTATGACTTCGCCGGCGAAAGATTCACCCGGCCAGGCATCCACAGACATGGATACTTCCAGTCCCTTGCGCAGGACGCTCAGTTCACGTTCAGGCACATGCAATACGGCCAGCAGAGGATCGTAACTGGTTACGCGGTACACTGGCTGGTGCAATTTCACCAGGTTGCCGGCACGAATCAGGCGCTCCGAGATGAAACCGGAGATGGGTGCACGAATATTGGTGTATTGAAGATCGAGCCGGGCGAGGTCGACTCCTGCCTTCTGTGCTTCATATTCTGCGGCAACCCGCTCGAAATCTTCAGCACTGACCAGTTTCTTGCCATACAACTCTTTTTTACGCTGAAAATCCATCTCGAGACGCTTCAAAGCCGCATTGGCCTGTTTCACTTGCAATGCATAACGAGCGGTTTCAACCCGGGCCAGGATCTGCCCTGCTGCAACGTAATCACCTTCCTCGACCAGGATGTCCAGTACCACACCTGTGATCTGGGACACGACGGTAGCCTGTTGATCCGCTTCCAGGGTGGCGGTTCCAGAATAAAATGCCGCCACATCGCTTTGCGCCACGGTGGCTGCCTCTACCGGGATAGCCAGGACTACTTCAGTGGCATTTTCATCATCGCTGCCGTTAGCCTGGCTCAAACAACCCTGAATCAGCACCGTGAAAGCAAGCACAAGAAGAAATAATCCCGTATTCGCCAATTGCCTGTTTAATTGAATTTTCATGTTAGTTCCACCAATGGTGTGTTATTTGACTACAACACTAACACAGTAAAAAATATTTCCAATGTGCCAGATGTCATGCAGGAGCTCGCTTGCCTGCGCTTATTCCAGAGCCCTTCTGGCCCCAATCGACCTCTTACAGACGATCTGCGAACAGCATTATTTCGGACTGGCTGCGCAGCATCCGCATGAACCGGAATTTACCGGCTATCTGTAAATTAGTGATGCAATAAATAGGCCATTGTGCTGAGTTAACCATCCATCATGGTTTTAGACGTTTTAAATCGGTTCAGAGTTACAAATTGCTATTGTGAGCTGGTCAGGATGTTTAATAATTGGCTGAACCGACCACTCTTCGAAAAACACCGGCCTGGGAGCTTATTGGTTTTTGTGCATGAATCGTTGGTTTGCGCTGTGACAGCAGGTATAATCGCCGACTGTTTTAGACGATTAATGCTGACGAAATTGAGACCCTCATGCTTCAAACCACTAGCCCGTATCGTACTCGTTGCATTGCTTATGAGCACTATCCCGCTGGGGTTCTCTGATTCTGCCGGCGATATACAGGCCGGAGAAACCAAAGCTTACACCTGCACTGGCTGTCATGGCATTCCCGGTTATAACAATATCTACCCCACTTACAAGGTGCCCAAAATTGGTGGCCAAAACTATGCCTATCTGGTGGCTGCCCTGAAGGCCTACAAGAACGGGGAAAGAGATCACGCCACCATGGAATTGCAGGCCAGTAGTCTGAATGACGCTGACATCAAAGATATTTCCGCCTATTTTGCTTCACTGGGTAAGGGCTGAGGGGACCGGCATGAAAACAAAGGACAAAATGCTCAAGGGATCCCTGTTGTTTGTATTACTGGCTGCCTTACCGCTGTCGCTACAGGCCAAAGGCAATGCCAGCACCGGCCAGGAAAAGTCCAAGGTGTGTGTGGCCTGCCACGGTACCACCGGCAAAAGCGAGAACCCCACTTACCCCAACCTGGCAGGACAACATGCGAGCTACCTGGCGCAGGCGTTGGGTGATTACCGTTCCGGTGCCCGCACCAATCGCGTCATGGCTGGACCGGCTGCCAATCTCAGTAACCAGGATATCGTAGACCTTGCGGCCTGGTATGCCAGCCAGGAAGGCCTGCGGGATCTCTCGATTAAGTGAAGTATTAGGGCCTGTCAAACCGCGGAACTGCCGCTCTCTCCACTCGCATAATACGGGTTCTGGCCCGACTGGTGGTCCGTGGCATCCAGCACACCGGTGATCTCTGGAATATTCCGGGTCAGGGTCTCCTCGACACCCTGCTTGAGCGTGACATCGACCATGCCGCAGCCATGGCATCCTCCGCCAAACTGCAGCACGACCTCCTTCTTTTCGGTAACTTCCACCAGTGCAACGCGGCCACCGTGTGAGGCCAGCGCTGGATTGATTTCGGTCTCGAGCAACCACCCCACCCGCTGCTCGATACTGTCATCGGAGGAAGGCTCAGTGCCCTTGATACCGGGCGCCTTGATGGTCAGTTGTCCGCCGGTTTCATCTTCCTCGAAGTCAATTGAGGCTTCGGCCAGCCACGGTTTACTCGCGTCGGCCACGAACAATTTGAAACCATCGAAAGCAACAACGTGGTCATCCTGCATACGTTGCCCCTCCGGGCTGAACTGCAGATCACAGCTCGCACCCGGCGTGCCCGGATGGTTGACGGCTATGCGTAATCCAAGCCCTGCCTCGTCCTGTTGCTCGATCAGTCGCTTGAAATACTGCTGTGCAGCGTCGCTGATTTCAATCATGTCTCCAAGCCCTGCATTTAAATTCTCAGTTTCTATTAACTTACACCCTTTACGGCATTTTTCAAGGTAGTGACAATACCGATCTGATCACATCGATCCACCAGGCTTCGGCTTTTCAGGGCTTTCCTGACTCTTTTTCAACCGAATATTGCAGGAGTATTCCGGACATGTGTTCGAGGATATCATCGCGTAATTCGTGATGGTCCAGAGCATAATCGATCGTGGCCTTGATGAATCCCTGCCGGCTACCGCAATCGTAACGCACGCCGGCAAAGGGATAGGCGAGAACTCTATGCGATTTCAGCATGGCGGCAATGCCGTCGGTTAACTGTATTTCGCCACCAGCACCCGCCTGAACATCCCGCAAACAGGAAAAAACATGGGGCGATAACACATAACGGCCGACTACCCCAAGGCGGGACGGTGCGTCTTGAGGGGCCGGTTTTTCCACGATGGTGTGGATTTCCTGGAAGCCATCTTCAGCATGATTGACACCCACAATGCCATAACTTCTTGTCATCTTTTCGGGAATTTCCTCCACCCCAATGACGCTGGCGCCCGTCTGATCATGGACATCCAGCATTTGGGCGAGCGCCCCCCTACCCGGACTGCGGATCATGTCATCCGCCAGCAGGATTGCAAAGGGCTCGTCGTCCACGATTGATTCAGCACACAGAATCGCGTGCCCCAGGCCCAGTGCTTCGCGCTGCGTGACATGTACCCTGCTGACGTTTTTCGGCACGATCTGAGTTATCCGCGCCAACAAGTCCACTTTGCCAGCTTCTGCCAACCTGGTTTCCAGTTCGAAAGCAGTGTCGAAATGGTCGGAGATTGCATGTTTTTTACGGCTGGTAACGAAGATCAGCGTATCGATTCCCGCTTCAAGTGCTTCCTCAACTGCGTATTGGATCAACGGTTTGTCCACGATCGGCAGCATTTCCTTGGGAATGGACTTTGTTGCAGGTAAAAACCGGGTGCCTAGACCCGCGACGGGAAAGACTGCCTTCCTGACCGGCTTGCGCTGGCTCATTTGGAACGATGAATGGGCACGACTTTGGATGATTCCGGCTGGGTGCCGACAGACGTTCTGGCCAGTTCGGGCACCAGTTTAAAAAGAATTTGCTGCAACTTTTTAGTGTCATAACGCCTGACAGCCAGTTCCGCCTCGCGCAAATCAGAACTCAGGTCGTCCCAGCCTGCCTCACGAGGATGGGCCAGGAAGATTTTCTCGTGCTCGGTTTGTTCGTAGGGTTCCAGTTCATGGAAAAGTTGTTCAAACAGCTTTTCACCGGGCCGCAGGCCGATATATACAATCTGGATATCTTTCCCCGGTTCTTTGCCGGACAGCCGGATCAACTGCTCCGCCAGGTAGGTGATCTTGACGGGCTCCCCCATATCCAGCACGAAAATTTCACCACCACTACCCAGCACGGCCGCCTGCATAATGAGCTGACTGGCTTCGGATATGGTCATGAAGTACCGGGAAATTTCCGGATGGGTCACGGTTACCGGCCCACCTTTGGCGATTTGTTCCTTGAACAAGGGCACAACACTGCCATTGGAATTAAGTACATTGCCGAAACGTACCGTGATGAATCGTGTTTGCGATCGCGCATTCATGTTCTGGCAATACATTTCGGCTACACGTTTGGTGGCGCCCATGATATTGGCAGGGTTAACGGCCTTGTCGGTCGAAATCAGCACAAATGTGCCTACACCGTACCGCTCTGCTGCTTCGGCAAGTCGCATAGTACCCAGTACGTTGTTCCTGAATGCTTCACGCAACTGGGTTTGGAGAATGGGCAGATGCTTGTACGCCGCGGCGTGAAAAATCATATCGGGCTTGTATTCTCCGACCACTTTTTCCACGGTCGCAGAATCGCAGATATCCCCCAGCACGCTGCAGAAAATAAGGTCCTGAAACTCACAGCGCAATTCATGATCGATGCGATAAAGGGCGTATTCACCATTGTCGATCACGATCAATTCAACCGGGTTCAGACGTGCAATCTGCCGGCACAACTCAGACCCGATGGAGCCACCACCACCGGTGATCATCACACGCTTGCCCGACAAATCCTCGCGGATGGGCTTCCACACCAGGGATACCGGCTCTCTCCCCAGCAAGTCATCGATCTCGACGCGCTTGAGCTCATCAATCCGGGTGGCCTTGCTGCCCAACTCGTTCAGGGTCGGCAGTGTCCTGAACTTAATGTCGCTTTTTTCGCAGATTTCAACGATTGTTTGCATCTGTTGATTGGTGGCAGAAGGCATAGCGATAATGGCCAGGTCCGCATTCATTTCCTTACAGATCCTGGCCAGATTGTTGATGGGTCCCAGCACCGGTACACCGTGCACCTGCGCCCCTTGCAGCCTATGATCGTCATCCAGGAAACCAACGACATCCAGGCGACCACGGTGGCGCAGTTCGCGCTCCAGCAGGGCGCCTGATCTGCCCGCGCCAAGTACCAACACTCGCTGCTGCCCATCGTCAGAAGTATCTACTGACAATCTGGTATCTTTCCAGAATCGGTAACACATCCTGGGCACACCCAGGGTCAGGAAAAGGACGCCTGGATAAATGAGTATTGCCCCCAATACCTGCCGAATTTCAGAACCATAGAGGACAGTCAGTGCCGCAATAATCAGGATGGTGCCGAACATCGATGCACGCGCGATATTCCACATATCCGGGAAACTGGCAAATCGCCACAATCCCTTGTACAGGCCGGTGAACCACAAAACCATGCTTTGAACGATCAGCACAAGCAACAATTCGCTTAACAGGGGCAGGTTCTGGATGACGCCGGTAAAACCGCTGCGGTGAATGATCCAACCAGCGGCAAGCCACGAAACGGCGACCATGACGATGTCATGCCCAACGACCGCTGCACGCGGATGACGCAGAATGCGTAGAACGTTCATATGTTTATCCCGCTTGAGCGAGCACTCCATTCCTTTTTATAAGCAGGTACCAACCTACAGTGAAGGCCAGGATCAAGATCATGGCCATAACCCAGGCCCATGCCGGATAATTGACTGCAACTACAATCCCCGGCACGACCAACGCGAGGTTAATTGCCTGATAGAACAGTGCGACACGGCCATGTGTCCACCCACGTGCAATCAACCGCTGGTACAAGTGTTGTTTGTGTGCATTATACCACCGCTCACTTTTTAATATCCTCCCGATCAGGGTTAAGGTACTGTCAGTGATAAAAACCAGCATCACCAGCAGCGCAACCGGCAATGAAAAAGCCTGATTCCCGACACCGATGACCAGCAAAGCACCGAACACGAAACCCAATGAGATGCTGCCGACGTCCCCCATGAAAACCCGAGCTTTACCGAGATTCCAGGGAAGAAACCCTGCACAACTGGCTGCAACACAGGCTGAAGCAAGTGCCAAATTGTGTTGGCCGGCAGAATCAAACAAGCAGAACAAAACAGCACCACCAAACACGCCCTGCAACCCCGCCATGCCGTTGGAACCGTCCATGAAGTTGTACAGGTTCGTCATCCACACCAGGAATAGCACCGCTAAGAGCATACTGCCCACACCCTGAATCCAGCCATTGTTGATAGAGCACGCTACCAGATAAATGCTGACTGCAAGCTGAATGAAAAACCGGAATCGTGCAGACAAGGAAGCATGGTCATCCCGCCAGCCCAAAAGGGCCAGCACGAGCAAGCCCGGAAGAACACATTTGCCCCAGGTTTCATCCCCGTTACCGATCAACAACGGTGAAGCAATGAACAGTGCCAGAATGATTCCGACACCGCCACCTCTGGGAGTGACAACCACATGACTGTGCCGGTCACCCGGGCGGTCCACCATTCCGCTGCGGCGGGCGTACCAAGCTGCAAGCCCGGTAAGAATACAGGCAAGGAATATGATGCCGATGATCAGGATTGTTCGACTCATGACGTCATTCTCACGCAGACCTCCGGCTACTCTCCGAGAACGCCATGTATGGTTTTGGACGTACCCCAGTTTTTGCAACTCGGGCATTGCCAGTAATGGGTCTGTCCACTGAAGCCACAATGATTGCAGCGATAATCTGGCTGACGCGATAAAAGGCGGGCCGTGACAGCCTTGAGGATGCTATCGCTAGATCCCGTCTCAAGGTGGCCTTGAGCTCTAAGTTCAATCAGCCGATCGAGGCCTCGTACGGATGGATTCGAGGCCATTGCCTCGACCAGGTATTTGCCTGCTTCATAGCCCCCCTTTTCATCTTCAATAAACTCCGTGAGTTTGAGAATCAGGGAAATGCCCGTATAGACTTTCACCCAGTCTTCCAGTTTTTTTCGCCCATGCTGGGACTGGCCCACCATGGCCGCAGCTTTCAGGTACGGTTCGAGTAACTCCGGGATATAGTCCGCTTCAAGTTCCGCTATTTCCTCGTAAGTGTCCATTGCCCCCTGGTGGTCGCCATCGCCTGTGGCCAGCCTGGCCAGGATAAAGCGCGCCCTGATGCAATGAAGATGATGGCGCCGCGCCTGCCGTAAATGCCGCCTGGCCAGTTCCTTGTCTCCTTCCATTACTGCTGTCTCTGCCATCTCACAGCAAAACTGGGCTTTGACTTCAGCCATTTGCTCACCGGTGAGTTGCTCCAGGCGCCGGGCTTGTTCCAGAGCCTTTTCCCAATCTTTCTCCTGCTGGTAGATTTCAAGCAGACTGCGCAATGCTGCAGGGGTATGCGCATCACTTTCAATCAATTCGGAAAACAGACGCTCGGCGCGGTCCAGCAGACCTGCTCGCATATAGTCCTCACCCAGTTCCAGCAGCGCCTGGGTCCGTTGGCTGGATTCCAGCCCCGGCTTGGCGATTATGTTCTGGTGAAAACGGATGGCGCGATCAACCTCACCCCGCTGTCGGAACAGGCTTCCCAGCGCCATGTGAGTCTCAACCGTATCCTGGTTGACTTCAGCCAACTCCAGGAACACCTGGATGGCTTTATCCGGCTGCTCACTCAACAAGTAGTTCAAACCCTGGAAGTACTGGTTACGGAATAGGCGACTGCGTTTTTTGACTGATCTTCTTGCAAGTGTTTTTGCTAACCACCAGCCGAAATAGACGGCAGGGGGTAGCAAAAAAAACGGCAGATATTCAGCCATTTATATTATTCAGCATGCCTGATGACCCAGACACACGTGCATTGCGCAATTTCCTCAACTGGACACGTAAAGGCAAAATAGTGAATATCCAGGCCAGACCCAGACCGAGAAACAGGCCAGCAGACAAGGCGCTGAGAACCAGCAGTCCGAGTGGCCACTCAAGTTGAACCCACAACAGGTCAACACTGACCATATCTGAATTCAAAGTGCCCACCAGGAGACCCATGGCGATTGCCAGAGTAATGACAATGATGAAAATAATTCGATACAAGCCAAACTCCTGCGCAGGGCCGCCTTCCGTCTGGACCAGGCCGCTGGACCAAATAAAATCAGTCCCGGGAATAATCTACCCGTTCACGCAGTGATTTGCCGGGTTTGAAGTGAGGCACGTTCTTGCCTGGCAACGCCACTGCCTCACCTGTTTTCGGATTTCTTCCCATGCGGGGTGCTCGGTAATGAAGGGA
>JADFKH010000151.1 GCA_022565025.1 Pseudomonadota bacterium | reverse complement strand
ACACTAGCTGTTATACTTTCGGCTCCGCTGTGATCCCGATGGATCTGGCGGGGCCATTGCTTTGGGTGCCCGGAAAAACAGGTTTGAACGCCTGCCGGGTGAAACGGGAAGCCGGTGAAAGTCCGGCACTGCCCCCGCAACGGTAAGCGAGCCAATCCGTTCCACGGCGGATTGTTTGCGGTCTGATGCCACTGCACGATGTGTGGGAAGGCGCCGCAAAGGCTACGACACCTCTGATTGGTTCAAAGTCACTCGTAAGTCCGGAGACCGGCCCAGAGTTCGCAGTAACCGCGTTGCGGAGGGCAGCCTGGGTCTGTGGATTCCTCCCGGCCCTTATCTCCGCAGCGCATTGCAAACGCGGGTGTGCGCTACGGAGGCAAAATGAAACCCCAGAAACTCTTATCTTCTGTGCTGTTGGCAGCAGTGCTTATCTCGACTTCAGCCCAAGCTGAAGAAAACGACATATATGAACTCAAACCGGACCTGGTGGTAACGCCATCACGCATGACTGAGCCACTGAGCCAAGCACTTGCGTCGGTCAGCGTGATCACGCGCGAAGACATCGAACTTTCCGTCGCCCAAGACCTGCTCGAATTGCTGCGCCTGCAACCGGGAGTAGATATTGTTCGTTCCGGAGGACCGGGTGAGCAGACCAGTGTGTTCCTGCGCGGCAGTAATTCCAACCACGTGCTTGTGCTGATTGATGGTGTGCGTGTCAGTTCAGCCAATACCGGTGCATATTCCTGGGAACAATTACCGCTAAGCCAGATTGAACGTATTGAGATCGTGCGTGGACCGCGCGGCAGTATTTACGGTTCTGACTCCATTGGCGGCGTGATCCAGGTATTCACACGCAGCAGTCCCAATCCCTATGCAAGGCTTACCAGCGGCAGTTATGACACCATCGAATTTGCGGGCGGGCTTGGCTACCAAGGCGATCGGACCCGGCTCAGCGTCAATGCCGGATACCATAACGTAGGCGGTTTTTCAGCTCAGAATCCTGATGGTTTCAGCTATCACCCGGATAATGACGGATTCGAAGGCATCAACCTGGGGATAAAAGGGTGGGCCGATACTGGCTATGGCAGCTGGCGCTTTAGCCTGCTGGCGCTGGATAATGAGAGCGAGTTTGACCAGGGCGTTTCAGATGCTCGTCAGCTCGTAACCTCCCTGGAATTCCGAGCTAGCTTCTCTGGGAATTGGCAATACCAGGTACTGGGTGGCTATGTCGATGATGAACTGCAAACTGACTTTGAATTCTTCACCACGGATTTCCGCTCCAAGCGCTACAATTTCAGCTGGCAAAACCAATTTGCGACCAGCCAGGGTGGCAAGCTGAGCTTCGGACTGGATTATTATCGCGAACAAGGCAAATCCCTTTTTACCTGGGATGAAAGCCGCAACAACACCGGTCTATTCGCCAGCTTTGACCGGCACTTTTCTTCCTTCCACTTGCAAGTCAGTGGCCGCCTGGATGACAACAGCCGGTTTGGCGCCGAGTTTACCGGGCAGATAGCAGCCGGATACGAATTCGGTGATGCCTGGCGACTGACGGGTAGTTATGGATCAGCTTTCAGGGGCCCTAACCTCAGTGAACAGTTTTCACCGGGTTTCGGTGGCTTTTTCGCTGGCAATCCGGACCTGGAACCGGAGTCTTCTACCTCGGGTGAACTTGGCCTGCGCTGGAGGCATGACACGGCGGGTACTTTTTCCGCAGCCATATACCGCACCGATGTCGAAGACCTGATCGCCTTTGCTGGTACCAACTTCCAGGCCATCAATATTGTTGAGGCCCGCCTGGAAGGCCTGGAGCTTGACTACTTGCTTGCCTGGAATGGTTGGTTGTTGAACGCTAGTGCCACCTTCCAGAATACCCAAGACCGGTCGAGTGGCGAGTCACTGCTGCGCAGGCCCGACGAAAAAGGCTACATCACACTGGACCATAAATTCGCCAATGGCTCCTGGCTGGGACTGGAGTGGTTCGTGTCTGGTGGGCGCAATGATTTCGGTGGCATCAAGCTGGACGGTTACAGCTTGTTCAACCTGAGAGCCGGCTGGTTGTTCACACCCGCCTGGCGGCTCGAACTCAGGGGCGACAACCTGCTGGACGAGAACTACCAGCCCGCATTTGGTTTCAACAACGCCGGCAGGTCGTACTACGTGTCACTGGCCTGGATGCCCATGTAGGAGCAAGATACGACATCGAGCTCAAATATTATCCGCTAAAGACGCAAAAGACGCTAAATGGGGTGGCTCCTTACTTCTGCCTGTCATCATTGAAACCATTGCGGCAAGCGTATGCTCAAACCGGATCAACTGCATGGCAGTTCACGATCTCAGAATGATACAGGGTGGTGCATTAGTGTCCACCCCGTATTGAAAAACCAGAGAATTTTTGCGTCTTTTGCGTCTTTAGCGGACAAACTATTCGGCCATCACGAATTGCCGCAGTGAAAGGGGCACGGTGAATTATGTTTTGACCAGAGTCAGAAACTGGCTCAGAACATTCCTGTTTCCAGCTTGGCTACCTCGGACATCATGCTGTGGTTCCACAGCGGATCGAATGTCAGCTCCACTTCAACTGTACCAATTGTCGGCACCAAAGCCAGCTTGGTTCGCACGTCGTCAACGAGAATATCGCCCATTCCACATCCAGGCGCAGTCAAGGTCATCTGCACTGTTACGGTGCGCTCTCCGCGCTCATCGCGCCCCATTTTGCAGCTGTAGACCAGTCCCAGGTCCACGATATTGACTGGAATTTCCGGGTCGTAAACTGTTTTCATTTGCTCCCACAACAAATGTTCAAGGTCTTCCTCCGTCGCATTCTCAGGTAGCCTGGGAGGCATTACCGGCTCCTTGCCAATGGCGTCGGCATCCACACCCGCAACACGAAACAGGTTGCCGTCAACAAACACCGTGAAGCTGCCGCCCATAGCCTGGGTGATATAAGCAACTGTCCCCGCTGGCATGGTCACTACGTCCCCCGCAGGAATCATAACGACTTCACAATCGCGTTCGAAGGTACAAGGCTGGCTGGTCTGAGAAAACATGATTCAGCAAAGATGCGGGCGATGGAATGATATCTCAAGAAAAAATATCACTTCATCTGGGATTGCTGGTAGTTCTCGATTCCGACTTTTGCTATCAGGTCGAGTTGGGTTTCCAACCAGTCGATGTGCTCCTCTTCCGATTCGAGGATACTGTCAAACAGGTCCCTGCTGACGTAGTCCTTGCAGGATTCACAGTATTCGATTGCTTCGCGCAGGTCCGGGATGGCTTCCATCTCAAGGGCCAGATCACATTCGATCATTTCCCGTGTATGCTCACCGATCTTCAACATGCCGATATCCTGGACGTTCGGCAGGCCTTCGAGAAACAGGGTTCGCTCGATAATCTGATCGGCGTGCTTCATTTCATCGACAGACTCCCGGAACTCATAATCACCCAAGCCATCAAGACCCCAGTCCTTGTACATGCGGGAATGCAAAAAATACTGATTGATTGCGGTCAGTTCATTGCGTAGAACACGGTTGAGAAATTCAATGACTTTACGCTCACCTTTCATTAATAACTCTCCATTGGTGTAAAGGACACTGCGGTCCTGAGAGATCATTCTACAAAAGGATTCATTCCGCTGCAGGAATGAGAATCATTGGCATCCAGCCGGCAGATCAGACCGAAGAAACGACCCGTAAATGTTCCCGGGATGCGGCCGAACTCTGATCAACCAACGCTTTATTCAACACATTCCGCGCCTGTACTACGCAGCAACCGCATTGCGTGCCACAATCAGTGACGTTGCTCAGGTCCCTGAAACTGGCAGCACCCCCGTCAACGGCTTGGCGGATGTCGGCATCAGTTACAGCATGACAAATGCAAATATACATGAATGTTGGGTACCCAAATCAGATTGCGTAGAGATTGATCCAGATCATAAATGCAAATGAGAATGATTGTCAATTACATAATTTCCCGTTAATATCCACATCTCTAATAAGAATCATTCTCATTTGAGACGATTTACTACTGCACAGGCCATCAAGAAGGAGACTCGCCTTTGAACGCATTGAGTATGGGGGCAGCGCTTATGTTGCTCGCAATACCAACACACGGCACTGCAGCATGCCTGGACCCTGGACAAGAAGTCGGTTTTGACAACGAACCGGAATGTGTACAAATGGAGGCTATCACCATTTTTGGCACTGCCCGGACAGCTCGCGATGTCGCCGGTGGCGCCAGCGTATTAACACCCAAAGACCTTGAAGAATTCGAAACGACAGACGTAGCCCGGGCATTGCGTCGAGTGCCTGGCGTTTCCTTGCAACTGGAGGATGGCTGGGCACTTCGCCCAAACATCAGTATCAGGGGCACTGCAACGGAGCGCAGCAGCCGGATAACGCTGATGGAAGACAAGGTGCTGATTGCACCTGCGCCCTATGCGGCCCCTTCGGCTTACTATTTTCCCACTTTTGGCCGGATCAATGCGGTTGAAGTTCTCAAGGGGCCGGCCTCCATCACCCAGGGACCCTACACAGTGGGTGGCGCGATCAACCTGAAATCCACCCCTGTACCCGAAACCAACCGCGGGTTCATGCAGGGTGAATTTGGCTCTGACTCCACCTGGCGCGTGCATGGCTGGTACGGGGGAGGAACGGACAATGCCCGGTTCATGATTGAAACCCACCAGTGGCAATCGGATGGCTACCAGGTGATCGATCGCAGTAACGCCAAAACCGGACTGGACAAGAAGGATTACCTGGCAAAACTCAGTTTCAGATCCGACCCGGCATCCAGGATTTACCAGCAGTTCGATATCAAGCTGCAGTATTCCGAGGAGGACTCACAGCAAAGTTACCTGGGGCTGTCGGACCGGGATTTCACCATCGACGGACTGCGCCGTTACGGCGCCTCGGTGGATGACGAAATACACAATGAACATGACCAGGTCATGTTGACCTGGCACCTGGAAACGCAGAATGGAACAGCCCTGACAGTCACCGCTTATAACAACAATACCAAGCGGGCCTGGTACAAAACCGAAGGCGTGGATTTCGACGGCAGCGATGATCCGCAATCATTCAGCCGCACAAGCTGGTCAACGATCATTGCGGCAATCAACAGGGGTGAATCACTGCTTGAGCTGTCCGCGAATGAACTCCAATCCATAGTGGACGGTGCGGATACCGCCGAAGGCTCTATCCAGTTGCGCAACAATGCCCGCGAGTATTACTCCCGTGGGATCCAGATGGTATTCGATCAGACCATCCAGACCGGATTAACCATCCACAGTCTGCAAGCCGGGTTGCGCTATCACGAAGACGAGGAGGACCGTCTGCAAAGAAATGACACCTACCAGCAAAGGGCTGGTCACCTGGTCCTCAATGAGGTTGGCCTGCCAGGAAATGCCGGCAATCGCATCCAGGGCGCCAGGGCCTGGGCAGCCTACATCTACGACCGCATCGAGTGGAACCGCTGGACACTGACCCCCGGATTGCGTTATGAGAACATTGAACTTAAGCGCGTACGCTATGACACGAGCAGCGACAAACCATCCAGCCGTGATCCCGGCAATTTCAGGGATTCACGCACAAACAAGTTTGATATCTGGTTGCCCGGTCTTGGCGCCCTGTTCGAATTCAATACCTCAACCCGCCTGATTGCTGGCATTCACCGCGGATTTGCCACACCAAGCAACGCAACTGGTGTCGATCCGGAAGAAAGCACCAATTACGAACTCGGTGTGCGCTACGACCGTAACCGCCTGGGTTTCGAGGCAATGTTCTTTTTCAATGATTATAAGAACCTGGTGGGCGTGTGCACCAACTCATCCGGCGGCAACTGCGATCCCGGTGATGCTTTCAACGGCGGGGGCGTCCATATACCCGGTCTTGAACTCTCATTCCAAACCTGGTTTGAGGCCGGTGAATACTGGCAGATACCGGTTGAGCTCGTCTACACCTGGATGAACGCCGAGTTCCAGTCCAGCTTCAATTCCGAGTTTTTTGGCGAAGTGGAGAAGGGTGACCCCGTGCCCTACGTTCCAGGCCAGCAGCTGTGGGCCTCCCTGGGCATCCAGGGTGGCCCATGGTCTTTCAGGGTCAGCGGCAACTATGTCATCTCTGTGTGCACCAGGGCCAGCTGTGACGAATTCGAAAAAACCGATTCGGCCATGATATTCGATCTCTCGGCGCACTACGAAATCAATCAAGACTGGGAGCTCTACAGCCTGGTGGAAAACCTGGCTGACGAAATTTATATTGCGGGTCGTGAACCTTATGGAGCCCGGCCCAACAAACCACGGACCTTCATGCTGGGGGTAAAATTCGCCTTTTAAATTTGCATCAATTAAAATTGAACCATGGGTTCCAACAGCGACAAGGCTCGGTGGTATACCTGGCGCTTGAAGGTGATGACATTGTCCACCGGATACCAGAAATCGACCCATTTGAAACCGGTAAATTCCGGTTTATCAGTCTGATCGAAACTAAAAGCGGAATCATCGCCCGAGAACTCCAGCAGGAACCAAACCTGTTTCTGGCCGATGCACAGGGGCTTGGAATAATGCCTTTGATATCGACGGGGCAGGCGATAACGCAACCAACCGGGTGTGGAACCCAGCAGTTTTACCTGGTCAGGTGACAGGCCAGTTTCCTCTTTCAACTCCCGGTACATCGCCTCTACAGGAGTCTCATCGCTGCGCATCCCGCCCTGTGGGAACTGCCATCCATCACTATTGCTTCGCTGTGCCCAGAAGACTCTGCGGTCCCTGTTCATCAGGACGATAGCAACGTTGGGTCTGTAACCGTCTGGATCAATCATTCTTGCTAGTACTCCGTCAAGGTGATAATTGCGGGTTCAGAGGCACCCAGATGTTCCAAGACAAGGCGCAGACCGCAAAGAATGGCCCACCTTCTTAAGGGCTGAAACACCGTATTGGGACATCTGGGTGCCTCCCTTCGGGCGAGCTGGGAA
>JADFKH010000150.1 GCA_022565025.1 Pseudomonadota bacterium | reverse complement strand
CTGTGCGGGTCGATGCGGGGGCACTGCGTGGCCGGGGCGACGCACAGGGTCTTAGGCCGAGCTACAGCACGACCATCCGGAAAATGATTCAGAACAGGAAGCAGCAAAAGTGACGCGTGCGAGCCCGCAAATTGCACCAGCCGGCCTGAGGCCTATCCCGGTCCTGGCTGGTCCAGCCACGTTTGGACTTGAACTTCCCTCTATCCATAGCTACGGCTATGGCTTTCGGTCCAGTCCGGCGTCCAACCGCAGCTGTCCGGCGCCATCATCCGGGATGCTGGTGCAATATGCGGACTAGTGGAAACAGCGGTTACGGTTTTGCCAGCCCCCAGTCGGGCATAGCGCTGATCATGGTGCTGTGGATACTGTTGCTGGTGACCATTTCAACCGGTGCGTATACGCTGATGGCAAGGATGGATGTGCTCGAAGCGCACACCCTGCTGTGGGGCACGCGGGCGCGCATGGCAGCCGAAGCCGGTTTGAACCTGGCCGTGCTTGCCCTGCGTGATCCGGATGAATTCACCCGCTGGATCCCCGATGGCCGCCCTTATGAGCTCCGGTTCCAGGATGTGATCCTGGAAATCAAGGTGACGGATGAACGCGGTAAGCTGGATATCAATGCAGTTGATGAGTCGGCGTTGCAGCAGTTGTTCCTCAACAATGGGCTGGATGATGACCAGGCGACTCACCTTGCCGCTGCCGTAAAGGACTGGAACGATTCGGATGAGTTGGAACGGCCAAACGGCGCTGAAGAAGAAACCTACCAGGCTTTAGGCCTGAGTGTTGGCCCCGGCAACCGGAGTTTTATAATGGTGGAGGAGCTTTTGCAAGTGTTGGGTATGAGTTGGGAGCTTTTTCGGGAAATAGAGCCGGGCCTGACGGTATTCTCGGCGGTTGGCGCGCCCGATCCGGCTTATGCACCGGTCGAGGCCCTGCTGGCATTGCCTGACATGACGCGGGATGAGGCATTGAACTTCGTTGCACAAAGGCACTCTCAGGATGCGGCTAGCGGGCTTGGCACCGCGCTGCCGAACGGCCAGATCGCCATGGCGCGCGGGCGGGGGCTCACGTATAGTATTCAGGCCAAGGCAACCTTGCCGAACGGTGTCTGGGATCAGGTAGAAGCAACCATCCGTCTGGGCGGAAGCCCGGATGGCAGGCCCTTTCGAATCCTGCGCTGGCGTGAAGGATTCCATCATTAACATGGCGAATGCATTTCAAAACAAGCTGCAGCAAGTGTGGGCCCAAGTGCGGACGGGGCCGGTTGGCAAGTTTTTCCATTGGTGGTTGGGCGAGCTTCGCCAATCTCTGCCTGCACACTGGCAGCAGAAACTCCAGCATGCACTGCGCCGGGTAACTTTCGTCCTTGCAGGGGATTCGCTGATTGTTGGCACGGATGAGAACCACCTGCAGCAGTCGCTGGACTCTTTCACTATTAAGCAGGATGCTTCCCTGCTGCAGCAACAGCTTACCCGGTTGCTGGCGGAGCACGACCTGGCCGAATCCCCCCGTTTTTTGCTGCTCGAACGCGACACCATTCTGAGTAAGGAAATAACCCTGCCGATGGCGACAGAATCCAAGCTTGCGCAGGTTCTGACCTTCGACATGGATCGTCAGACACCCTTCAAGGCATCGGCTGTATATTTCGGTTGGAAAATACGGGAGCGCAATGAGGCAACCGGCCAGATCACGCTGGAGCTCTTTGTCGTCCCGCGCAAACAAGTCGACCAGGCCATTCATTATTTGAGTTCACGCGGCCTTGCACCGATGGGTGTGGATGTGCTTGAGGATGGTAAAACTTTTGGCTTGAATCTTTTGCCGGTGGGGCAGAGGGTGCGCGAGGTCAACCGCAAGTTGCGGATGAATTTTGTCCTGGCGGGGGCCGTTGTGGTGCTGCTGGCACTGGTTATGACCCAGTCACTTTATCTCAGGTCGCACCAGGTCGGCGAACTGGAAGCGGCCATAGCGGAAGTACGCGATGAAGCTCGCCTGGTACAACGCATCAAGGAGCAGATCAGGGATACCAGTGAAGCAGCGGGCTTCCTGACCGTTCGACGCGATGCATCGCCTCTGGCGATCGAACTGCTGGCGGATATTACCCGGCTCCTGCCGGAAGATACTTACCTGGACCGGCTGGTGATCAACCAGACCAGCGTGCAGATGCAGGGCAAATCCAGCAATGCCCAGCGCTTGATAGAACGGGTTAATCAATCTGAACTGCTGGATGATGCTGCATTTCGCGGTTCCACCCGGCTCGATTCCAGGACCGGCCTCGAAATCTTCGAGATCAACGCGAAAATAAGCGGCACGGGAGAAAGTTGATGCCGCTGGTAGCTGACCTGGGAAACAATCGCCTGACCGCAATACTGCTCTTCGTGATCGTGTTGTTGCTGGTTTATTTGCTGTGTTTCCACTGGATCATACTCAAGCACAGTGACTACAGCGATGAAATTTCAGACCTGTCGCAACAGTTGGGGCGCTTCCAGCGGGTCGCGGCGCAACGTGCGTTCTTTGAGGAGCAATTGCAGTCACTGCAAAACCGGAAATCAGACGAGAACTTGTTTCTTGAGGGCAGTGACTTCAATGAAGCGGCCGCCGGGATGTCGGAGCGCCTGAGCCAGATGATCAGCACTCAGGCCGATGACAGCTGCCAGATTGTCAGCCGGCAACCGGTGAGACCGCGGGTGCAGGAACGATTCGAGAAGGTGACGGTCAACGTGCGCATGCGTTGCAACATCGAAGATCTGAAGAAAATCCTTTATTCGCTGGAGACCGGTGTGCCGATGGTGATCGCGGATGACCTGACGGTGATCAAGCCCCGGACCCGCAGGCGGGTGAGAAACAATCAGCCGGTTCCGGTCCAAAATACCCTGGACATCCGCTTCAACATGTCGGGTTATTTGCGGCAATGATCAACTGGCTGGAAGATAACCCGATCGGGATCGCCCTGGCATCGGCCTGCGGCGGGCTGCTGGTCATAGCGTTATTGCTGGCCGTGATCTGGGCATTGCCGGCCTCTTCATCATCATCGGGTCCGGACGGCGAATACACCGAGTCAGGCCTGCAATTACCGGAACTTGCCGTCAGCGAAGCCATCGACAAATACGCAGTGATTACTGAACATCCTGTATTCAATGATACCCGTCTGCCGGTGATTGAACTTGATCTGGATGATGGCCTCGATGAAGAATTGCTGGAAGAAGACGTGGATGCCCCTGATGTACAACTGACCGGCATCGTCATAACGCCTTCGATCAGGATGGCTACGCTGAAGCAGAAAAATAAAGGGGGAGGAAAACAGTTGTCGCTGGTGGCCTTCGAAGGAAAACCTCTGGAAGGAAATTACGGCAGCTGGCAGGTAAGCGCAATCGGCCAGCGGGAAGTAACTCTTTCATCCGGGGGGGGCGAGGAAATACAGTTAAAACTCGAGGTTCACGGTGTAGAGATTGCGCAACCTGCAATACTTGAACCGCGCAGCGCGCAAAACAAGCAGGGTAAGAATGGCCAGGCCCGGCAAGGCGGGGATCAGCCTTTGAGCCGTGCAGAGGAAATCCGGCAGCGAATTGCCGAGCGGCGCGAAGAGCTGAAAAGGGCGGCAGAGGAAAATGAACAAGTCGAGCAAGTGAGCTACCAACAGGCAATCCAGGCCATGATGGGACGGAAACGCCAGGAACAATCAAACAATGAATCAGACAATTAAAAAAAAGAGGCTGCGGGGCTTTGCTTCCAGCTGCTTGTTGGCGCTGGCCGTTTTCGGGGTCGTGGCCGCTTGTTCTTCAACCCAGCACGCCCCCATGGATGCGCAAAGTACCGGAAAAACAAGCACCAGCGCTACGCCTCCGCCGGCAGACGCCGATGCGGCCATATTCTCGGCGGTAGCAAGCGGGGATCCGGGTGTTACCGATATCGAGATTTATCCAGGCACCGGGGAATTCATCAACCGGGAAGCCGCCCAGCGGCGCCCGGACGTGGTCTCCGAGGATGGCGAAATCGTATTGAATTTCGAGGGTGAGTCCATTCAGGCCGTGGTGCATACCATCCTCGGGGAGGTGTTGCAGGAAACCTTTGTCATTGCACCGGGTGTTGGCGGCGAAGTGACCTTTTCCACCTCGCGTCCGGTCACGCGTGAGCAACTCATGCCCATACTCGAACTGCTTTTGCAGTGGAATGGCGCCACCATGGTTTATAACGAGGGCAGGTACCATATCCTGCCGGTCTCCGATGCCATCAAGGGCCACCTGGTGCCGCTGATTGGCACCGCCGAGACGGCACGTGGATACGAGGTGCGGGCCATTCCCCTTAAATACATTTCCGCCACCGAGATGGAAAAAATCCTGCAGCCTTATGTCCGCGACTCGGCCATTGTCCAGGTAGACAAGCAGCGCAGCATGATTTTCCTGGCGGGCACCCGGGAGGAATTGCGCAATTACATGAAGACCGTCGCAATTTTTGATGTGGACTGGCTGGCCGGCATGTCCGTGGGCATTTATCCCCTGCGCACCGTCGATGTGGAATCCATCATCGGTGAACTGGAACGCATTTTCAGTGGTGAAGGGGATACGCCCCTGGCCGGCATGTTTCGCTTCGTGCCGCTGGAACGCCTGGGCTCCGTCATGGTCATCACCTACCAGGATGAATATCTGTACAAGGCCGAAGAGTGGATTAAAATTCTGGACAGAGGTGCGGCGGGTGCGGGTAAACAGCTCTTTGTTTATCGCGTAAAGAACCTCGAAGCGCCCATACTGGCGGGGTACCTGACCCAAATTTTCGGCGGTCAGGGTGGTGAGCCGGCACCGAATCGGCCACAGGGCACCCTGGCGCCCGGCCTGGAGCCAGTGAAGATCGGCTCGGTAGCGGATTTTAATGCCAGCCGGGTGGGTTCTGTGCAAGCCGCAGCCGGCCAGGGAGATACCGCCGGCCTGGTATTGAATGTCGGCGAAGGCGATATCCGCATAACATCCGTCCTGGAAACCAATTCCCTGCTGATCCAGTGTACCCAGGCGGAATACAATTCCATCCTCGCCGCCATCGAGCGCATTGACATTGAGCCCTTGCAGGTCCTGATCGAGGCCCAGATTCTTGACGTGGAATTGAACGAGGAACTCCAGTTCGGCGTCAACTGGTTCCTGACCAACAACCCCAACCTGATACCCGATGGCATCGCAGGTACGGACCGCTATATCCAGTCAGTGGCTTTTGGCAGTGGCAGCGCTGAGTCCGGCGGGTTTAATTTCCTGTCGACGATCGCCACCCCATTGGGTGCAGTGAGTGCAGGTGCGACTTTCGTGCAGGCAACGATTGCAGCGCTCGATGAGGTGACCGACGTTCGTTCCCTGGCTGCCCCGTCCTTGCTGGTGCGCAACAACGCAACGGCGACCATCACGGTGGGTACGCAGGTGCCGGTCCAGTCGTCCTCGATTACAACCGCTTCCAACAACGTGGTCAGCAACGCCCAGTATGTATCGACCGGCATCACGCTGACGGTAACGCCGCGCATCAATCCGGGTGGCCTGGTCTACATGGATATCACCCAGGACATCAGCCGCCCCGGTCCGCGTGACCCGGATATTTCGACCAGCGGCAATCCGCCGATCAACAACAAGACGGTGACCACCCAGGTGGCCGTGCAGTCTGGCCAGACCGTGTTCATCGGCGGATTGATTTCGGAGCAGACTTCGACCGGGCGCAGTGGCGTGCCGTTCCTCGGCCGGCTGCCGTTCATCGGTGCGCTGTTCGGTTCCAAGACCAAGGCAAACGTGCGCAGCGAGACCCTGGTCATGATCACCCCTACGGTGGTTGAAACCTCGGCGGACCTGCAACGGGTCAGTGAAGAAATGGAGGAGCAGTTCTCGCGGGTGCCTCCGCTGAAAATCTCCACCCTGATAAAAACGGATTAAGTTGAAAATGAGCGCAGGCAGCTCAATATTGGCGTGCTGTGAATTCTAGATTAGCATTCAAAACGACTGCAGCAAACAGGAATCCAAGTGAAAATGCATAAAATAGGCAATCTGAAATCCGCAACCTGGCCCCGCCCGGGCAAGCCGGCCCTGCTGTGGGTCCTCATGCTGGCAGGCGTGTTCCTCACCGCTTGTGCAACGGCCCCCGAGAGCACCGGGAATTCAATAGCAGAACGCGCCCAGGACCGATGGGATGCCCTGTTGACTGGTGATTTTGCAACAGCCTACGGTTTCTACTCCCCCGGATACCGTTCCAGTACATCCATGTTTGATTTGGCCTTTGAGATTCGGTCGCGGCGCGTACGCTGGACATCGGCTCAATACAAGGAGCACAGCTGTGCGGAGAATAGCTGCACGATCGTGTTTGACGTTGGGTTCACCGTAAACATGCCCGTGCCGGGTGTGCCTAAATGGGACGGCAGCGATGTGCTGGAAGAAAAGTGGGTAAAAACCGATGGACAATGGTGGTATCTGCCGAAAAAATTATAAATTCACAATGGCTGCAGAGCATACAAAATAATACGTTTCACGCAAGCAATTAGGTTGCTTTAGTCCTTTACTTATCGTAGTATTGTGCCGCGAATGGCCGTAATAAAGGCGCGAATGCCTGTGGAGTTGGGCAGATCGCAATGTTGCAGTATGGTTCGCAAACCCTGTGTACACAAAATTAGGAGTGTTGTAATGAATAGAAAAAATCTGACGGCTGCTGTGCTGGCTGGTCT
This sequence comes from Pseudomonadota bacterium, assembly GCA_022565025.1. GTDB lineage: Bacteria > Pseudomonadota > Gammaproteobacteria > Xanthomonadales > SZUA-36 > JAJRRA01. The sequence continues at coordinate 414 of JADFKH010000150.1, read as the reverse complement.
GGCGGGTATTGCCGGAATTGCAGGCACTGCTCAGGCAGTCAACCTGAATCCGGATGGAGTGGGCCAAGTCCTGATCTATCCGTATTACACAACCAACGGTGGAAACCAGACCATTTTCTCAGTGGTCAACACCACTGACAGCGCCAAGGCAGTGAAGGTTCGTTTCCTCGAAGGTTTTAATTCTCGTGAAGTGCTTGACTTCAACCTGTATTTGTCGGCCTTCGATGTGTGGGTGGCAGCCATTGCTGACGACGCTGGTACACCAACGCTGTTTATCCCTGACGATTCTTGTACCGTGCCTTATCTATATGGCCGCGAGCAGGTCGTAGATCACGTCGTGGATGTAGTGGTCGGTAAACAAGCGTTCCTGAGTTTTGCTTATAACGATCACACGGATTCCGCGGGCGATGTAAT
>JADFKH010000149.1 GCA_022565025.1 Pseudomonadota bacterium | reverse complement strand
CGGGAACGATACCGTCGTTGGTTACCGGATAGACACCGCCTTTGACCTCTGCGTACTGGTTGGTGTCTTCAAAGGAAAGGAGCTCTCCAGTGTGAGCATCAACCAAAGCTTCAAAGTGTCTCAAATCACCGTCGAATGCCGGCCGGATGACCCAGGCCAGGCGGTAGTCAAAACCCTTGCCGACCGGGACATTTTTCACATCCTGGCCATTGGCGACAGGAATCAGCAACAATTCGGTCTTGCTCCAGGCTCCGTCGACCGGATAGGGCTCGACATACGCCTGCAGGGCCTGCCAGGCGGCGTCTTCGGCGATCCCGGGCTCGGTCGAGGTGTTGATGTCGCCCCAATGTTCTGTCCCGAAGAGGATCAGGTTGCCGTGGTTGATGGTCGCCGTGAGGTAACTGCCGCGCACCGGGACTCCTTCGTAAACACGTTTTAGGTAGATCTGGATAACGGCGCCATCCTGGTGCACGGTGGTTTTGCCAGGACCGGCCAGTTCATTGAGGTCAATGCGGAGCGGGTGGCTGTTGGCTTCCAGGAATCCCCTGAAAGCCTGTGAGGCCGCGTCAGAGAGCTCGGCATCGTTCTTCGGCGCTGCGCGCCCCAGGTTGGCCCAGCTCAGGCCGTTGCCCACGCCCCGGCCGGGCAGCAGCGGTTCGGCCAGCAGCAAGGTGGCCCAGCGTCCGCCTCGGGTGTCGACAAAACCTGCATCGCCGCGCACCCCCACAGCGGACAGATCCGCCGCGGCATTAGTGGAAGCCTGGGCGGGAAGTTCCCCGGGAAGGCGGTAACTATTCTCAATATTCAGCTCGGTCGAGCGGAACTCGGCTTGTCCCACTCCCGACCGGTCCGGCTCGACCTGGGCCTGAAGCGACCCAACCAAGACGGCTAGGAGGACCAGAACTTTCAGTCCAAACATTGCACTGGCTTTTTTGGTCAACATGCTTTGCACCTCATCCCTGTGATTGTGCGCAGAATTTTCACGTTGGACGCAGTGGAATCTTCGTCTCTAATCTTCGTTAGCAGGAATACCCCTAAACGACAGCGAGTCAGCCGACTTGTGCGATCCTTCGCAATTCCATATTTCAGCGTACACCAACCAGATAATCTTATCAAATAAGCCGCTTTTTCTCGTCTTGGCACCGCAGCCGGTGTCTGCACCCCAAACATTCAAGCCCCTGGCGAATGTCTGGTGGAACAAAAGCAGCAAGAGTCATGGTCTTGTCGACCCAGTTTAATGTAAGTTTTTCCAATCAGTGGGGGCTTATTGTTTGGACGCCCAAGTCAAAATCAACACTGCGGAATCGATGCTACCGTGTGCAATCACCAACGGCCACAGATTTCGATTCATGCGGGTCAGGAAAGCCAGCGCCAGCACGAACCCAACAGCGCCGGTCATCAACATGCCGGTCACACCCTGGGATGCATGGCCTGCACCAAACCAAATCGCCTGCACAAGACTGGCAATCACGATGCTCAATCGGCGCCTTTTGTGGTCGGTTCAGTGACAAGAATGCTGCACTGTTCAGCTTTTACGATGCGCATTGCGCGCAACTGGAATCCATTGCCCTGGCCATTCTCGACAAAACCCGACCCAAGAAGGACTCGCTGGCCCAGATACTCTCCGAGTTCAGGAACGCCACGGTAAACCATACACTGGCTCATGCAGCAATCCTGAAGTCGGGCATTATAAAATTTTCGGCTGAAGAAAATGACCCATTCCTCAATCGGGCCCGGAAAATGAATAAGCGGCTATACCAGGCGTTGGCGGCGGTACTCCAGGCCAGGCGTGACGAATATGAACATTCCAATGATCGGCTCGGTGCTATGTGGGTGCTTTGGATTGTTGGCGGACTGACCCGCGAGACAGTCACAACAGGACAAAAATTAATGGAAACCACTGTCTCTGCACAAGTATTACAACGTGAACTCACCCGCACTGTGCTGGGTTACCTGGGCGTTTCCGTCAAGCAGAACTGACCGTTTGAGGCGCGATGAGTGCGGCAGTTTGCAATTGTAATACGGTTCCTGGAAACTATCGCCGTCGGCGTTCCGGTCTGCCGATCAAACCGAATGTCGTGCCGATCACAAGGGATTTGAAATGAGCAGCCATCCGGTACCTCGAAAAATTCGTGAAATTCACAATCATCATTTTGACTCCACGATCTGGAATGACTTCGAGTTTCGGGACGATGACATCATCATCGCTACTTATGGCAAAGCAGGGACAACATGGGTGCAACAAATCATTGCTCAACTCCTGTTTGATGGTGCGGAAAACCTTGAGACGGCCGAAATGTCGCCGTGGATGGATCTACGCTTTCCACCGAAGGAAATTAAGCTGTCAGCGGTTGCGGCACAGAAACACCGCCGATTCCTCAAGACGCATCTGCCCGTCGATGCGCTGGTTTTTTCACAGCAGGCGAAGTATGTGTATATCGCCAGGGATGGGCGTGATGTCTTATGGAGCTTGTACAACCATCATGCAAAAGCCAACGAGGCCTGGTACGAAGCATTGAACGATACGCCGGGCAGGGTTGGACCACCCATGGAGAAACCGCCCGAATCGGTAACGCAGTACTATCACGACTGGCTTGATCAGGATGGCTATCCCTTTTGGTCAATGTGGGAAAATGTCCGCTCGTGGTGGGCCATCAGAGATCTGCCGAACGTCTATTTGCTGCATTTCGCAAATCTAAAAAGTGATATGCCTGCAGAGATTCGCCGACTGGCTGAGTTTCTCGACATTCCGATCAATGAGGACAAGTGGGACGACATACTGCTCCATTGCAGCTTCGACTATATGAAGGCCAACGCAAGCAGGAGTGTGCCGCTGGGCGGCGCCTTCTGGGACGGTGGCGCAAAGACGTTTATCCACAAAGGCACAAACGGTCGCTGGCGTGACGTATTAAGCAAAGACGAAATTTTGCAATACGAACTGCGGGCTGCCCAGGAACTTGGCAAAGATTGCGCTCACTGGCTGGAAACAGGCGAGAATTAATTGCTCGTGCGTCGGTGTCCACGCCAAGCCGCAACGGCTTAAGCAGCGGGTTTTGTGAATTGCCATTGATCAATGATGTTGGTGCCCGACTGGCGGATGATTTTTGACACTGCACAATATTTTGGCAGGTCCGTTTTCAGGATTTGCTGCTGTTCTTCAGTGGCAGAAGTCGTTACCGCAATCCTCAGCGTGATTTCCGGAAACACCAGGTCCACCTCTTTTTGCAGGGTAACGCCAAGCAGGTTGAATCGGGCCTCGATTTCTATCTCCATCGCCTCGATTCGGAAGCCGTTTTTTTTGGCGATTTTATTGGAAATAACATTGGTACAGGCGGCCAGGCCGCCAAGTACAAATTCGGTGGGCGCAAATCCCTCGTTGGTTCCGCCTCGCTCCGCAGGTTCATCGGAAATGTCGATGAGATCCCGGGTCTTTAACAGGGTAAGGCTGTGGCTTTCGGCAGTCCCCCTCAGGCGATAGGTCACCACCGGTTTAATTTTGACTTTCACGTGTTGTCTCCAGTATTTTTGGCACAGCAGCGCCACGCCCCTGAAGACGCCGCTACGCTGCCTTCGGTGATCGACGACGGCGGTAAACCGTCCTGCAGCTTGACGGTGCTGCACAAGTTCGGCAAACTGTGCAATCAATTGCACGTTACCATATATCGCCCGGATTTGCCCTACTGGGCTTCATGCTGAACAGGAATTGTGATGCCACCAGTAGCGCTCGAACCCAGCCCCAAGCCTGATATCAGCAAGCACGGTTTGTTCGTCATCCTGGCGGCAACCGGGCTTGCGCTGCTGGCAACGCCGCTGGTGTCACCGGCGATGCCCGAGATCGCCAGAGTCTTTGCACAAAACGCCGAAAACGAGCCTTTTGCAAGAGCTATTCTCAATGCCATCAGCATTCTGCCCGGCGATCCCAGTGTAATTTTTCTGGTCAAATTTATCCTGTTATCGATTCCCGCGCTGTTCATTATCCTGGCGGCACCGCTGGTTGGATGGCTCAGCGATAATGTCGGCAGGAAAGGCCTGCTCAACAGTTCCCTGCTGATCTTCGGCATCAGTGGCGCGTCGGGCTATTTCGCCGACAGTTTCTTTTTCATGTTCATGGGCCGTGCCATCCTCGGCTTGTCAATCGCGGGCATCAAAACCGCTACCGTGGCCATGATTGGTGATTATTACGAAGGCTCGGCGCGCAACAAGGTCATCGGCTGGCAGGGTTCGGCGATGAAAATCGGCGGCGTAGTATTCATGCTGCTGGGCGGGTTTATGGCCAATTTTAGCTGGCAGACGCCGTTTCTGGGTTACCTGCTGGCATTTGTTCTTCTGCCCAGCGGGTTGATTGCCCTCAGCGAGAGCTTGCCCACCGTAAAGGCAAGCCAAGCGCGCGAAGCAGGCGAAAGGCCGCCGGGTGTTCCATTTTGGCCTGCGGTGTACGTCTTCGTATCGGCATTCCTGGCCTCAGGCCTGTTCTTTATCACACCGGTTCAATTGCCGTTTTACCTGCACAATGCGTTCACTGCCTCACCGTTTGAAATGGGTGCAGCGATTGCCGTTGGTAATACCGTGGGCGCGCTGATTTCACTGGTCTATTACAGGTTTAGACGGCGCATGAACTTCGTTGCGATTTATGCATTCATCTACCTGGCAATGGCTGTGGGTTACTTCGTCGTTGCTCTGGCACCCAGTTACACGATCGCCCTGTTGGGCATGGTGGTGGCCGGCTTCGGCTTTGGACTATATGTGCCCAACCACTGCAGCTGGATCCTGTCAATCGTATCGCCACAACGGCGCGGTTTTGGCGTTGGCCTGGTTACGACTGCGATGTTCCTGGGCCAGTTTTCCGCGCCCATCCTGGTGCAACCGTTTTTAGACCCGGCTAACCCGGCCGCAGTCTGGACCGCGATGAGCTTTATTCTGATTATCCTGGCCGCGGTGTATACCGTGCTTTCACGGCTGGGCGGCAAAACCACCACTGAGTAAACAGGTGATTCATATGAACGCACCGGAACAGCAACCGAAACCGATTTATAACCGGCCGCGCTTTACAGTGATGCAGTATGACTGGGATGTATTCAAGGGCCCCAGGGCCGGAGAGCCGGCCATCGATTTTCCGCTGACGGGTCTTGATGGCAAAGAAGTGAGAATTTCAGACTTTCGCGGCAAATGGCTGGTGATTGAGACCGGCTCATCGACCTGCTCGATGTACACCAAGAACATCCCGGGCATGAAGGAACTCAGGGCACAGCATCCCGATGTTGAATTTGTGCTGGCCTATGTCCGCGAAGCACACCCGGGTGAGCGATTGCATCAACACCAGACATTCGACGAGAAGATGAACGCGGCCAAAACCCTGGCGCGAAAGTACGCTGAAGACCGGCCCATTCTGGTCGACCAACTTGCCGGCAAGTTCCACATCACCTACGGCGCGATGCCGAACATTATTTATGTCATCAATCCCCAAGGCATTGTGCATTACCGCTGTAACTGGGCCACTGCCGACGGCCTGGCCGAGGCGCTGGCAGATCGCGAAAACATCAACACCAATGAAAACGCCGATATGCACAAGCTGAAAGCGTCGCGAGGCATGTGGATTGCGCTCAAAACCATGTGGACGGGTGGCTTCCTGGCGCTGTGGGATTTCGTGATTGCGCTGCCCAAGCTGGCAAAACGCCATAAGCTGGTTGACGCTTACTACGCCGAACACGGCAAATTCAAGCAACAACCCGGTGATCCGGCGCAGGATATAGTCCGTAGCGCAGGCACCCGCGCCGGGATTTTCTTACGCAGCCCTCGCCCTACTGGCCAAAGAATTGAGTGTAACGCAGGCCGAACTCACTGGCGTCATTACTGAGGATAACCAGGATATAGTCACCCGTGTTCAGACGCGCATTGTCATAGCGCTCGTCGGTGATGTTGGTTCCGTATACTGAAACATCCCAGTTGGCATCGGGGGGCGTGTAGGTGATGTTAAAGTTGATCAGGTCGCGGCTTTCAATTTTGGTAAAACGGCCTGGATCGGCAGTCGGTTCGCCAAACATATCACTCCGGAAAGACCAGTCGGCACGGAAGCGGACTTCGCCGCCGCCGTTCAGGTCCAGCGTGTATTCGGGGCTGACGGATAAAGTCCATTTCGGGGTCAGTGGCGCAACCGCTACCGGATCATCGACATCCACGTCAATGTAACCCACCGTGGCGTGCAGCAAGAAGCTGTCGCTTATGAGCCATGAGCTTTCCCACTCAAAACCCAAGGAATCCTGGTCAACGATGATGTTACGGGTGTCGAAACCGGCGCCTTGGGTGGTGCTGACCTGGTAGGGCAGATCAGTATACTGGGTGTAAAACGCAGCAACGCTCATGCGCAGGTTGGACAGCGGTTCGCCTTTCAGGCCGACTTCGTAGTTGATCGCAGTGACGTTGTCGTTGGCTTCAAAACAGTTTGGCGTACTGACGTTGCCGGGAAAGCTGAAATCTATGAAGCCAAACAGGCAAAATGGCCGTGGCGGAAATTGTCCGGACTGGTAACCGTTCTGGATCGTTCCATACGCGCTCATGCCGTTATTCAATTCATAAGTCGCTGCCAACTCCCAACTGACCTCAGACCAGCCACGCTCAGCCATGGCGTCAATCAGGCCGTCGTTGATATTGAAGCCGGCTTGTTTTTCATCATCTGTATATCGCAGGCCGCCCGATACACGCAGGCGATCATTGACCTGGTAACCCACGTTGCCGTAAATCGCCTTGCTTTCCATATCCTGTATGAGAATGTCGTTGCCAGGAAAGAAGGTGAACACGGTGTTGTCCTGCCGTCCGAAACCGTCTTCGGTGAAGTAGTACAGGCCGCCGACGAAATCCCAGCTGCCATAATCACCGAAAAATTGCAGCTCGACAGAGGTTTAATCAGATTCGCCAACTTCTGGGAAAGTTAAAAAGTTGACAATAAAGCTGTCGTCATCGAGGCCCGCCTCATACTCAGAGTGGCGGTCGCTGAAAATCAGCTTGGCGCTGAGGTTGTCGTTGAAGGCGTAGTTGGCTGTGACCGCAATGCCTCTGGCCTCGTTGGTGACCTCGGTCTGATCAGCCTGACCGGTATTGTTATCA
>JADFKH010000148.1 GCA_022565025.1 Pseudomonadota bacterium | reverse complement strand
CAGCCGCGCCGGGCAATATGAACTGCATTTTTCATATTAGATAATTGATCGACGGCATGGGCGTCTGTGCTTAATACTAATGGAACGCCCATTTCAACCGCGCGTTTAACATAGGTATCCGCCAATTCTTGCCGATCGGGTTGGCCATTTATTTCGATGGCCGTGCCATGATCACGGGCCGCATCTAAAATTTTATCGTAATTAATGTCATAGCCGGGACGACGTTGAATGAGTCGTCCTGAAATATGACCCAAAATATCCACATGAGGGTGAGATATGGCTTTGATAATACGGTTTGTCATTTCCGATTCCGATTGTTTGAAACGCGAATGGACACTGGCGACGACGGCAACCAAATCGTCTAATACCGAATCGGGATAATCCATCTTCCCATCGGCAAGGATATCAACTTCCGAACTACAGAAAATATGAAAATTTTTATATTTTTTATTGAGTTCGGATATTTTTTTCTTCTTTTGATTCAGTCGGGCGACGGATAATCCGTTGGCAATGGTTAATGAGGGCGAATGATCGGCACAAAAATACCAGCTCCAGCCACTTTTTTGAGCGGCTTCTACCATATCTTCAATGGAATCGTTTCCATCAGATAAAGTCGTGTGATTATGAAAATCACCGTTGATATCAGTTTGTACCCACTGGATTCAGATTACGTCCCTACGATCAAGGCATTTATCTTGCGCTTGCGGACCTTCCCTGGCTTGGAAATCGTCACCAACCAACTCAGCACACAGCTCAGGGGTGAATTCGACCAGGTCACCACAGCCATCAACACCTGCATCCACGAAAGCATGTCCGGAGAGCAAAAAGTCGTTTTTGTCACTCGTTATCTAAATTCCGATCTCGAAATCGGGAGATTGCCCAACATTGACTGAACTGGCGGCACAGATGGCTGCAGCACTCAAGACCGTGTCAGTCTGGGAAATTACTGCGGTGGTGCTGGCCCTGGTTTACCTTGTGTTGGCGATCCGCCAAAGCATCGCCTGCTGGTTTGCCGCCATCCTCAGTACCAGCATCTACATCGTGCTGATGTACCAGGCTGGCCTGTACATGGAATCAGCCCTGCAAGTGTTCTATATCGCAATGGCTTTCTATGGCTGGTATAGCTGGAAGCATGGTGAGGGGCTGGAAAATAAACTGCCGGTCAGCAGCTGGCCGCTCAACCGTCACGTCACTCCCCTGGTTTTGATCTTGCTGTTCACCCTGGCAAGTGGCTACGCATTGTCCCACTACAGCAGTGCAGCCATGCCCTATCTCGATTCCTTCACCACCTGGGGCGCCATCGTAACCACCTGGATGGTAGCGAGGAAAATCATCCAGAACTGGCACTACTGGTTCATTATCGATTCCGTTTCGGTTTACCTTTATGTCAGCCGTGGCCTGTGGTTAACGGCCCTTTTATTCATCCTCTATCTCGTATTGATCGTGATCGGGTACCGGCAATGGCGCAAAAGCATGGATGCGGTTCGTGTCTGATCCCACCAAAGATCAGAAGAAACTTCTTGATGGAATTGAGCTACTGCGCGGTGCAGATATCCTTGAACGACTGGCCGGTGGTCCCGCCAGCGACAGCTGGCTGCTGACGGTCGGTGATGAGCGGTTTGTGGCACGATTAGACAAGCCACTGGCCAAGCTTCTTGGTCTGGATCGATGTGCCGAACTTGAGGTTTTACATACGGTATCGGCAGCCGGTATTGGTCCACAGATCATCTGGGCTGATCCGGATAAAGGGGTACTCGTTACTTCCTATATTTCCGGCAATGCCTGGAGCCCCCAGGATGTCCACGACCCGGTCAGACTGGGGAAACTGGCAGCAACCTTAGGCCAGTTACACTCTCTACCACCACGAGGGCCTGTATTTGCGCCAGGGAAAATGGCGCTGGCCTATGCCACCGAAGCCGGTACTCATAGCGCCTCACGTATTGCGGAGCAGGCCACAAAGCTGGCGGAAAGCCTTTTGTCAGAAATAAGGCGCCCTGCCCTTTGCCACAATGATCTCGTTCACAGCAACATCATTGACGGCGAGCCCGTCAGGCTGATCGACTGGGAATACTCGGCTGTCGGTGACCCGTATTTCGACCTGGCGATTGTCGTGCGCCACCACCAGTTGAAAGCGGACCGGGTTGAAATTTTCCTCGGCGCCTATTTCGGAAACCTTGGGAAAAAACATTTTTCCAGGCTGGAAGCTTTTGGCCGTCTTTATGACCAGCTTGCTGCGTTATGGTACCTGTCGGTAATGAACCAACCCGGGCATGATGCCCTTTACGCTGAAGAACTGAAACAGCTTATGGTCAGGTTGTAGAGGATCTGGCGTAAAAACCCGGAATATGATCTAATTATTGACTGACTTCATCATCCAGGCGTTCGGAAAATGGATATCCGGCCCTAAAATTTTAAACCCGAAAATTCAGTCGCAAAGGAGAAAGTCATGCGCAAAGCAGCGCTTTCGTTGATGGCATTCGTAGTACTCGTCTCGAGCTCCAGCCTGTGGGCCTTCGAGCCAGATACCGATGATAGGTTACAACTTGCGGTGGCCAAGGCCATTCTCGATCTACAGGACAAAGACCCGGGAATGAAAAAATTTTTCGATTCTGCACCCGGCTACGCAGTATTCCCTAAAGTGGGTAAAGGCGGCATTGGCATCGGCGGCGCACACGGGAAAGGTCTGGTCATCGAGACCGACAAGGTCGTGGGCAAGACCTCGCTGAGCCAGATAACCATCGGGTTCCAATTGGGTGGCCAGGTCTATGCCCAGTTCATCTTCTTCGAAGACCAAACCGCACTCGATAATTTCCGCAGGGGTAATTTCGAGTTCGGCGCCCAGGCTTCTGCTGTCGCAGTAACACTGGGTGTGTCAGCCGATGCAGATTACGACAAGGGCGTAGCCGTATTCACCAACGTCGTCGGTGGCCTGATGTACGAAGCCACCATCAGCGGTCAGAAGTTCAAATACAAAGATATTTGAAAACCCATGGCGCATACTCATCAACCCCGGCCGTACAGGCCCAGGAATCTTCCTGAATTTCCATCCCCGACTCCCGGAGAAAACATGCGTAAAGTTGCAGCATTTGTCACCTTGTTAGCTCTTGTCCTGTTAAGCGGCAAGGTACTGGCGTTCGAACCCGACACTACCGATAAAATGGAAATGGAAGTCAAGAGAGCCATTCTGGACATCATGATAAAAGACTCCGGCATCCAGAGATTCTTTGATGATTCTGCCGGCTATGTCGTATTCCCCGGTGTGGGCAAAGGCGGCATAATCGTTGGCGGTGCATTCGGACGCGGCCTGGTCATCGTGAATGAGCGGGTGGATGGTTTCGCTTCCCTGTCGCAGTTCACCTTTGGCATTCAACTCGGCGGTCAAAAATATTCCCAGTTCATTTTCTTCAAGGATCAGACTGCACTGGATCACTTCAAGCGCGGCAACTTTGAATTTGGCGCTCAGGCATCGGCCGTTGCCATCACGGTGGGGGCGTCAGCAGACGCCGCTTACGACATGGGTGTCGCGGTGTTTACGATCGCCCGTGGCGGATTGATGTTCGAAGGCACCATTAGTGGCCAGAGATTCAGTTACCAGGCAAAGAATCCCTAGCCCGCATATTGCATGAGTTTCGCTGAGCTTTACTTGATTATTTAATAGTTTCAATGGAATGCAAACATAATTCAGGGCTGGCAAAAACTACAAAGTGTACCGCTGCCGGTTTGTCGCCTGATTTCACGGCACATCCCGGCTGATCCCCCTTGAGCCATAATCGAAGCTATGACTCTGCACGCGATCAACCAGGCTGCACTCGTGAAATCAACCGACAATTCCAGCAACTCACGCAATATGCGGGCTAGGAGCCTAAACTAGTTTACCCGCGTGACTTCCACGTAATAAAGGTGATAATCCGTCCCGTCCCGGTTCAAACGAACTGTGGTCCAGCCTGAACTGGTGGCGTTCAATGCCACCAGGATATGTTCTTTACTGGCCGATGTGTCTGCAAACTCCTGATTCCCGCCTTCGGTCTCAACCAGATAGGTCCCGCTGCCCCAACTTTTGACGGCAAAATCAAGCAGGTAGGTGCGCCCTTCTTCGACCTTCAGCTTGACGCCAGCGCTACCCGGAAAGTTGCTGTTGAAATTGATCGCCGTCTCTGGATGGACCGTATAGGCCAGAGCCAGGGTCAGAAAACCCCTTTCGCTAAAAAACGGCTGTTTGGCTGACAACACGATATGCTCAAGTACGGGTTTCGACTGCGCTTTGATCTCTCCGGGCGCCGGAATGTCTCCGCCCCCGCCCAGGCTTTGCAGAATTCCTGATTTGATTTTTGCATCCAGCGGCGCCGGCGGCTCGGGAGTCAGTGCATTTGGCATCAGGATTGCCGCGGTACGCTGCACTGGAGCGACCGTGAATGTCTTCACTGCCGTATCCTGCATGACTGGTGGTGTTGTAGATTCCACTGTCTGGGGCTGTGCCTGTGCTAATGTGATCCACAGAAAGCCGCTGAGAAAAATACCGGCAACAAAAATCAACTTAGCCTGCGGGTGGTGCGTCATCACGATGCTCCGTTTCGTTGTACATTAAGCCTGCACGGAAATTTTACCAGACCCCGCCCGTTGCAGCGTGTTCCTACTGCAAGACTGGTGCAATTGCGCGGGCTGAATGATAATGTCCGGCCGAAGGGATCAAATCCCAATCATTGCAAGAACACCTCACGAGGGAAACCAAATGCTTTCTGATACCGCCATTGCCGCGCAGGCCAAAGTCGAACCCATCCGGACTGTCGCCAGTCAACTGGGCGTCGATGACCGGGATCTGATTCCTTATGGGAACGATATCGCGAAAATCCACCTGGATGCACTTTCTCGCCCCAGGCAACGGACTGCTAAAAACCGCTTAATCCTCATCTCCGCAACGACACCCACAGCGGCCGGGGAAGGCAAGACCACGACCTCCATTGGCCTGGGCCAGGCCTTCCACCGGCTCGGTGAATCGGTTTGTATCGCCCTGCGCGAACCCTCACTGGGTCCCTGTCTGGGCATGAAAGGTGGTGCAACAGGTGGTGGTTATTCCCAGATTTTGCCGGCCGACAGGATTAACCTGCACTTTACCGGTGACTTTCATGCCATTACATCCGCCAATAACCTGATTTCAGCCTCCATCGACAACCACATCTACTGGGACAACCCACTGCAACTCGACCCGCGGATAGTGGCATGGCGCCGGGTCATGGATATGAATGACCGCAGCCTGCGCAATATCGTGCTGGGACTGGGCGGCCGTTTCCAGGGGATTCCCCGCGAGGGCGGTTTCGATATCACGGCCGCATCGGAAATCATGGCCATCCTGTGCCTGGCCAATGACATGGATGATCTTCGCCAACGCCTGGACCGCATCCTGATCGGCTACACCTATGACGGTGAGGCAGTATTCCTGGAGGCGATGGGCATCACCGATGCAGTGCTGGCCTTGTTGCGCGATGCCGTTCATCCCAACCTGGTGCAAACGCTGGAAGGTACCCCCGTGTTCGTGCACGGTGGGCCCTTCGCCAATATCGCGCATGGTTGCAACAGCGTATTTGCTACCCGAATGGCCATGCATTTTTCCGACTGGGCCATCACCGAGGCCGGCTTCGGTTTTGACCTGGGCGCCGAGAAGTTCTTTGACATCAAATGCCGCTCGGCCGGCCTGGATCCTGACGGGGTTGTCTTGGTGACCACGATCCGTGCACTCAAGATGCACGGTGGCAAATCCAAGGACCGGCTGACTGAACCAGATACCCAAGCAGTTCACCGTGGTCTGGAGAACCTCGACAAGCACATTGAAAGTGTCATGCACTTCAACAAACGGCCCATAGTCGCACTGAACCGGTTCGAGGCCGATACGGATGATGAAATCCGGCTGGTGAAGGAACGCGCCGATCAGGATGGTGTGTTCTTTGCCGAGTCACGGCATTTTGCAGAGGGTGGTGAAGGCGCAAAAGACCTGGCCCGTCAGGTGATGGCAGCCGTCGACGGCGGGCGGCCCTACCAGCCACTTTACGACTTGGACATCCCGGTTATCGAAAAAATCAAAGCGGTCAGCAAAGCTATGTACGGCGCCAATAGCGTGGCATTTACCAAGGAAGCCGAAAAAGATCTGAGAAAAATCGAAGAACTGGGTATGGACAAGCTGCCCATTTGCATTGCCAAGGCGCCCAGTTCGCTGTCGGACGACCCTGCCCTGCATGGCAGGCCGCGGAATTTCGAAGTCACGGTACGAAACATCCAGATAAATTCCGGCGCGGGTTTCCTGGTCGTACTGACCGGGGCCATCATGCGCATGCCGGGTTTACCCAGAGAACCGAAGGCACTGCAGGTCAGGCTGCTTCCGGACGGTACGATCGAGGGTATCGGATAGAACCTGGTCAGGTCCAAAAAATTTCCAGGTCCCGGTGCAAGCAGCTGATGTCAGCGGGTGTGTATCCGTGGAATTCACCATCCGGCGCCAGCAATAGCCCGCCAGGTGCGTGAATGCTGATTCGCTGCGCCTGGAAAGTCGATATTTCTTGGTACTGCACGTGCCGGCCGCTGTAGATGGTGGGAAACAATCGGAGCAATCGTCTGCGCGGTAGAGCGCATAGCAGCGTGACATCCAGTAACCCATCATCGATTTGAGCATCTGGTGCGATCAGAAAGCTGGTGCCGGTGTAGCGGGAGTTCGAAATTTCGACAAAAACATTATCTTGTCTGATATTTTCTCCATCAATTTCAATATGTAATGGATAACTCTCAAGTTTAATTATCTCCCACAGGGTAGCCAGTGTATAGGCGGCTTTCCCAAGCATTTTCAGCTTTTTAGCCGTCCTCCCGGCGTCCACCGCAAACCCCATACCGACAATATTGAGAAAATGGAAAGTCTCCGACCTGGTCTGCACGCGTCCGACATCCACCCTTCGAGGCTGGTTCCGGGCGATGATGTCGATCCCCATTTGCCAGTCCCCGGGCATCAGCCCCAGGTCACGGACGAAGGCATTTCCGGTGCCGACCGGAACCAGGCCCAAGGGAACCCGCCCCTGCGGTTCTTTCCGGTAGAGGCCATTGAGGACTTCGAACAGTGTGCCATCCCCGCCGGCGGCGATTATGCCATTAAATGCACTCAGGTCTGCTTCGGCCACCAGGTTCACCGCGTGACCAGCATGACGGGTCAACACAAGCTCGATCGAAGCAAACCGTTTCAGCCCATCGCAAATTTTTGGCAACAGCTTGGATGCTCGCCCGGAAGCCGCTTGCGGATTGAAAATTAACAGTAGTTTCACGGTATTTAATAGTTAGCCCCGCAAGCGTTTATACTCTGTCGGTGCG